>JAAYPA010000019.1 GCA_012520055.1 Mollicutes bacterium | reverse complement strand
ATTTAAAGAATTAGTTTTAACCGTTTTAATATTATTTAGATATTCGATTATTTTGTCCATTAAATTATTATTACTTTCAATATTACTGATTATTTCATAATAAGTTTTTTTATTGATTTTTAATAGAATAATGGCATATATAAGTGTTAAAGTAAATAAAATAACGGTTATTTTTACTTCAATAAAAAATAAAAATATTAAGCCCCCTATTAAAAGAAAACCATTAATTATAATTTCCAACAATATTTTTGAAAAAAGATTCTTTATATTATCTAAATCATTAATACGATTAACCAAATCACCAGTTTTTTTTAACTGCAAATATTTTAAAGGAAGATTAAGAATTTGGTTTAAGTAATTTTTTAATAAAGTTATATTAATTTTTTGATTTAAGTGAGACATTAGATTATTTTCAATATAAGATATTAAAATTTTACTAAGTGATAATATTATTACCAGAGTAATCATTTTTTTATTTTTTAAAAACCAAGGATTAAATCCTGTTATTAAAAATAAACCTACTACAAATAGAGCCAATATGAATAATAAGATGAGTGTTTTATAGTAATTCTTATAAATATTGAAGATAACCTTCTGAAACTGTTTATTATCTTCATATTTAACAATTTTTCCGGAAGGTATCAGTTCTAACACATATCCGGTAAAAAACTCGTAAAACTCTTCTAAAGGCTTATTAACTATACCTTTGGCCGGATCCATATATGTTACGATATCATTTACTTCATAAACAGTTATAAAATGAAGAAAATTATTATCTCTGATTTGAGCAATACAAGGTAGTTGAATATTTTGTAATTCTTCCACTTTTTTACCTCTACCATTAAATCCATACTTCGTTCCAGCTTCTTTTAAATAAAAGAAATTAGTTCCGGTATTATTTGTTAAAGTATCGGTTTTAATAACTTCTAAAGGAACATAGCCTTCATAGTATTTAATAACCGATAATAATGAACAAGCCCCACAATCAGCCCTATCTTCTTGTCTGATGATATATCTTTTCATAATCTTCCTTTCAATATTATTGTTTGAAAGATAAGATTATTTTCCTTTTAAAAAAACTAATCAGTTTTTAAACTTTTTAGTTTTTTCTTTAATTTCTTTATTAATTTTTTGAATTTTTTCCATTAATTCTTTATTATTATTAATTAGATTAGGATATGCTTTAATAAATCTTATTTTTATTTCACCTAAAATTTTTGAAATATTTTTATTATTTATATCTCCAAACTTATTGAAAATATTAATATTAATATTGGTTGTACTGGCATCAGCAGTACTAATAATCAAATCAGTCACAAAGATTATTAAAAAGATAATACATAGAAATAGTTTCAAGGAAGGCTCGATTTGATTCAAAATATTAATAATAAATGGATTTAAAAAATAAATTACCGCAATACTTCCTATTCCAAAAAGTAAAGAATTTTGCAAACAAACCCGACCATTTAGATGATATTTATGATCCGAATAATCCCACCAACGACGATGAAATAATTTTTCCATAAAATAACTGGTATAAAATTCCAGTGCTGAACAAAGCATCATCCCCATAAAAAATATTATTAAAAAATCTTCGTGATATTTATCTAATAACCCAATAAGTAATCCACCTATAGCATAAATCGGAATATATGGACCATTTAAGTAACCACGATTAACCCATTTATTAGATAGTATATAAACATAGAAAACTTCAACTATATAGCCAATAATAGCTAATAGCATAAACTTTAAAATTAGATCTACCATTATATCACCATTTAAATTATATCATCTAAAAAGGAATTATATTATTTTTTATAATAAATATAAATGAGATATCTCAAGTGAGACATACAAAGGAGGTAATTAATGCTTAAAATAGTCTTAAAAATAATTATTTATGCCATTAGTTTATTTTTATAAAAGTAATAAATTTAGGCAAAATGCAATATAATATAGCGGAGGATTTAATATGATTAACAAGCAAAATTTATGGTTTTTGACATTGTTCAGTATTATTCTGGTTTTATCGGTATATTATATTGCCCTGCCGGGTGAAAAATTATCTTCATTTATTGCAGAAAAAGAAACCCAAAGTGATAAAGTAAATACCAGCATTAGTGATAGTGACGTTCTGGCCTCTTTAAGAGTTGAAGATGATGAACAAGTATTAAATGATATGACGGATCTACAAAAAACTCTTTTGGATGCTTCAGTAAGTGCCGAAGAAAAGAATAATGCTTACGAAAAATTACTAAGTATTAATTTAAACAAAGGGAAAGAAGCATCCTTAGAATCATTAATCTTAAAAACCTATAATTTAAAAAGTTTTATAAAAATTAAAGATGATAAAATAAGTGTTATTGTATCAACAAAAGATATATCATATGAAAAAGCAAATAATATTATCCGAACAATCCAAAAACAATTTGATGAAAAAATGTACATTACCGTAAAATATCAATAATAGGCTTTCTAACTCACTTTCTAACTAGTTTTTCATAAAATACTATGAAGGGACTATGGAAAGTGAGGGAACATAAGTGAAAAGTATACTAACCCTTAGAGAAAAAGAAGTTTTTGAACTTTTAGTTTTAAATAAGACTACAAAAGAAATCAGTGAATACCTAGGCATCAGCGAAAAAACGGTCCGAAATCATATCTCCAATGTAATGCAAAAATTAAATGTTAAAGGTCGTGCTGGAGCTATAGTTGAATTATTAAAATTAGGTGAAATAACACTATAAAAGTTGCTTAGAAGCGACTTTTTTTTATAGTAAAATCATATATTTTTTTAGAGGTGCTTTATGCTGAAAAAAAAGTTGCTAAAAAAAATATTTTTAATTCTTTCTTCCCTATTTATTCTATTCATACTTTATTTATTTCCGACCAAAGATAGTAATAAAATTATCAAAGAAAGCAAAGAAACAATTCCTCAAACATCAATATATTTAATAGATAGCAGAAATTATGTTTCCAGAGTAAATGTTGCTATTACAAAAAAAGATAAAGAAGAAAAAATTAGAGAAATAATAAATTATCTAACGATTAATAGTCCAAATTCCAGTTATATTAAAGAAGGTTTCTCTCCAATCATTCCTAAAAATACTAAAATCTTATCCATAGATATAGATGATAATTTAGCTAAATTAAATTTCAGTAAAGAATTTTATAATATAACACCTGAATTAGAAGAAAAAATGTTAAGTGCTATTATCTATTCAGTTACCGGAGTAGAAGGTATTGATAAGATAAGTATTTATGTCGAAGATAGTCTTTTAGTGGAACTGCCCCACTCGAAACAAAGTTTACCACCTACCTTAGATCGAACTTTTGGTATTAACAAAATATATGATTTAACCTCAATTAAAGGAACAACAAGCACAACTATTTATTATTTAAGTAAATATAAAGATTATTATTACTATGTACCAGTAACAATGATAAGTAATTCTAAAAAAGATAAGATAGAAATAATTATTGAAGAACTTACCAGTAAGACAATGTATCAAACTAATTTAATTAGCTATTTAAACGACGCTAGACAAATCAGTTATGAAATTAATGATGAATATATGCTCATAAGATTAAATGGTGAATTATATCACGATTTAATGCAAAGTAATTTAATTGAATCAGTAGTTTATTCAATTAATTTATCAATTAAAGATAATTACAATATTAAATCAGTTATGTACATGGTTGATGAAATAATAATTAACAGTTATTTTATATAAAAAAGAGTTTTACAACTCTTTAATTCTGGATTTTTTTACATAATTTTAACCATTTATAACAAAAAATATGTTTTCTCTAATAAATGTATCAAATTCTAAAGATTCAGGTATATATATGATTCAATCTCTGTATTTTCAATTTTATTTATTTTTTCATTTAAAAAATCCATAAACACCAAGACCTTAATGTATTTATTATAACATATCAAAAAGTGATTTCATCAGCAATAATCATTATTAACATAAATCTAAATAAAAAAACTAAGATAATATGAAGTGAACCCAAAATAGTACAGTTCGAATAATCTTAGTTTAATTAAATAAATATTCATACTTAAGAAATACTAGCTTTAATAAATGATAAGAATAAAGGATGAGCTTTTGTTGGCCTTGATTTAAATTCAGGGTGAAACTGACAGCCAATAAAAAGAAATTACTATTGATTTTATAACAAAAGAAAAATTCATTTTATATCTCCTTTAAATATCTTTGCAACTCATCGTATGTAAATGTCTTTCTATATATCACATTTAAATTATTAGGAGTTTCTATTCTCTTAATTTTAAACTCTCCAGTTTCACTACCAAACATTGTAGAATTTATCGTATAAGTAAGATTTCTTATTATCGTAATCTTATTTATTCCTAAATTAGTACCTATATACTGATATTCATAAGTTCCTAAATCATCATTCCATGATGGATACCATATTCCCCCACCATTGTAATATTCATATCCATCTAGAGAATCTTTATATAGATTACCTTTTATAACTGATAATAAAATATTTGGATGATGAAAATAACTAATATCATAATTAGATTTTCTAATTATTCCATCTTTTTCTAATGTCACTTTTACTTTACCATCAACTATTTTATAATTTAAAGTATCTTCTTGACTTGGATATAATGCATATACTGAATAATCTGAATTAAGCGAGAATTCTTCGAGTGGATACCAATACGATATTGCCGAAGTAATTCCACTTATGCCCCTACCTTGTGATAAATCAAATTTATATGGAATTGCTGATAGCATAATTTTTTCTTTATACTCAGTGATTTTACCAGTTTTATCTGTAACGACTAAAATTGGTGTATCTATTGTTATAATCTCTGAAGTATCGCTATTTATTTCATAAGTTTTTTCTTCAGAAATATATATTTTTGAAGATATATTATAAGTTTTATAAGGAGTTATTACTTCCACTCTAAATATTCCATCACTCGGAATTACATAGTCTATACGAAAAGTCTTTGTTCCATTAAATGTTTTATTTTCATTATATACTAAATTGTTATTATGATATGCTTTAATGACTACTGTTTGATTAAGCGAACTTTTCAGAGTTATTAAAGCTTTAGTTTGAGTATTTTTTTTAGCTGTATAAGTTCTTAACTCATCAATCGAAATTGTATTAAGTGTAGTTGTTTTAATTACGGCTGGAGTCCCATTTCCTATCATAAATACCCATGGCGCCCAACCATTTAATGATGATTCATTAACTGCTCTTGCTTTACCATCAACACACCAGCCATTATCATAACCCAAATTAAGCCACAATTCTGAATCAATAGAATTTCCATTTGTTCTTCCTGTTCCAATTATATTTGTAAATGTGCCTAGTGGGTACCAATATAAATCATATCCATTATAACTGCACCAAAAATTTGTAGTCTTTTGAGCATAATTTTGACCCGGTCCACTTCTAACAACTAAATATGTACTTTGTAATGTTACCGATGTTTTATTAATGTCACTATATAATTGATACCTTATTCCGTCTTTCTCGTAAGTATTATCAATACCTAGAGCATAAATAGAAATTTGCATAGCTCTATTAACTTGTTTTTCATATATTCTAAGTTTTAAATTATACTCAGCATCACCGTTTAAATCGGATAATGGAATTCTAAATTCAAACCCAACCATAGTATATAAATAATAACACTTTGAAGAACTATAATAAGAACTACAAACAACAGTATATTCATGTGTCTTCATCAAATTAGTTTTATTTACATTTTTTAGAGTTGAAATATAGGTTTTTGAAATATTAGTAGTTCTATCAGTTAATACAAGACTATATTCATGAGTATCATTCCCTGTTAAATGTTGATGACCATTAGTTACTGCCCAGCCATTCATTACAATATGATTACCATCTAAATAGAAATTATTAATATTATATTGAAAAGTATTTTGATCTACATTTTCATATGTTAACCCTTTAACTATATTTGGAAAAAACAATATACTTATAAAAATTAATAATACAAGAATATTTCTTTTCTTAATATAACCACCTCCATTTCATGACTCATTAAATTATCCGTTAAATAAATTGTTAAAGTGTTCAAATATACCAATAATTGTGTCACCTACATTGTTTTGAATTAATAGGAAAACAGCTAATACAATAACCGCTCCAGTAATAACCCAAAATAGTGTATTTGTGTTCTCACTCAAAATAATCACCTCCTATACATATTTAGTTTTTTGATAATGAGATCACTATAAACTCATAGAACATTAAAAGAAATCAACATATTTTTCTAATCCGAGAAATAAACAAAATTTAACCATCGCACTTTTCTTTGCATACTGATACTGATACGGATAAATATTTAATTCATCACATATAACATTTTGTTTGTCATGATCAATAAATGTTTTACAAAAAATTGTTTTCTCATGAGAATTCAGAGAGTTAAATGCTTGAGGGTATTTAATAATAAGTTCTTCTAACTTTTCCATAGTGTCGTATTTATGAATCACTAACGATTCAACTTTTGAAGAAACTTTTCTAACACTAGATGCACCAGATATTTTCATTTCATAAGTAGGTGTTATTTTAATTTGATAATAATCATTAGAAAGCATAAGTTGAGCTGTCTTAATCAAATCTAAAAATCCTATGATTACTTCTTCTAATTTACTGCAATTAAACTGATTTAAAATAAAATCGGATAAAAAATCTTTTCTCATCATCCAAATCCCTCCTTACACAAAAAAGAGCAACAAAGACGATTATTCGTCAGTATTGCTCTTTTAGACACTACTAGTTGGGAAAAAGAATTATTTCTTTTCCCATGGCTATAAACAATATATTTTTTATATAGTTCAATATTATTCATACGAACTAGCCCCCCCTCAAGCAAAATATATTGGTTTTTATAATAACATTTAAATAAAAAAAACAATTCCCATTTGCGGGTATAGTTTTTTTCGTTTTCTGTAGTATCTATAATGTTTGCTATTATAATCATTATAACTCACTTTTTTTAAATAACAAGATAAAAAAATATTTTAAAAATATAATTTTTAAGATATTCCTTTAGTATGTTTTGATTCAGGACCTTCGTATTTAATAATATCTGAAACATCACAACTTAATGCATAGCAAATTTTAGCAATATTTGATAAATCTATTCGATGTAAATCGCCATAATAATAATTCTTTAGTAAATCATATTTAATCCCAGTTATTTTACTTAACTGATATATAGAAACATCATTTTCTTTCATTATGCTTTCTAAATTTATAACTATTTTACCATAATTTTATCAAAGATATAATCATTTACTATCATTTTCATATAAATCCCTCCAATCCAATACTAGTTGCATCAAATTAGAGCAAAAAATAGATAGCATTAACCTTTAATAGACTAATACTACCTATCTATTCGATTTATAAGGAAATTTATGTTAACTGCTATTAATTTTCTACTATGCAACTATACAGAATTATATCATATTTTTTAATAGTTTGTTAACAAAATGATTAAACTGAACTTCTGTTATTCTATTGAATTGAAATGATCATAATTATCATATGCTGAAAGAGAAAATCTAATAGTCTCTCTAATCTCTTCATCTTTATACCCACATGCTTTTAAAACGTAGGATGGTTTTGCATTACTACAAGCCGATCCGGTACTAGCTGCTATTAAAGACGAAGCATTTTTTAAAAACAATTGATTATTATAACCTAGTATTCTTAAACTTATTAATCCAGGTATTTTATTATCAAAATTATTATTAATAATAATTTTATTTCCAAAAACTTTTTTCATTCTGAAAATAAATTCATTTTCATATTCATAAAGTTTTTTTATATTACTTTCCATATCTCTACACGCAATCTCAGCAGCCTTTCCCATACCAACTATTTGATGCACTGCTAAAGTTCCAGCTCTTAAGTCATATTCTTGTTCACCACCATGCAAAAGTGGTGTTAATTTTGGATAAAATCCATTTTTATCTTTTCTAATAAATACTCCACCCACACCTTTAGGCCCATAAAATTTATGAGCTGAAAATGACAAAAAATCTATGTTTATATAATCAGACAAATCAATAGGAATTTTACCAATTACTTGGGTTGCATCAGTATGAAATAATATATTATGTTTATGGCATATTTCTGATATTTTTTTAATATCATTTATACTACCTAATTCATTATTTGACCACATAATTGATACTAGAATTGTTTCTCTTTTTATTGATTTAATCAAATCATTAGCATTAATGAATCCATTTTTATCTACAGGTAAATATGTAACCTCTATTCCTTTACTCTCAAGAAATTTTGCAGTATTTAATATACTTGCATGTTCTACAGAACTAATAATGATATGTTTACCTAAATTCTCATTGGCATCAACGTATCCCTTTAAAACAAAATTATTACTTTCTGTAGATCCACTAGTAAATAAAATTTCATCATCTGAACAATTCAATAAAACAGCTATTTGATGCCTTGCTAAGTCAACTGCTTTCTTTGTTTCTAGAGCTTGGGAATAATATTTGCTATTTGGATTGCCATAATATTCAGATAAATATGGCATCATAGCTTCTAGAACCTCAGGCAAAATTTTCGTTGTGGCTGAATTATCCAAATATAACATATGTACACTTCACCTCCTATATTAAAGAAAAAATGGAATCAATCACTTTATCGTAATTTCCTTTTAATTGATATTCATCATACAATAATTCAATTCCTCTATTTATATGTGCTAATAACAATGATTGATAAAGTTTTTCATCATCAATTTTACTTCCTAAATGTTCTATTAAAAGAGCTTTATAAACCTCATCATATATTCCTGTTATGGTTCCAATTTGATACGTACCACCAGAATGGTCATTACTATCAACAACAAATTTTTTTCTTGGATCAGAATCATTTTTTAATGATAAACCAATTGCAATTCTCATCACAGAGGCCTTAGTTGATAACTTTAAAAGTTTTTGTAATTCAACTATTTTAGTTTCTATTTCAGTAGATGTTGTTATTCTTCCATTCATCATAAGAAATATCCCTCCTCTATAATGGTTTTGCCTTCCTTTTCATCATTTAATAACAAATACTTTTTGTTAATTTTTTTATTAATTATTTTTAATAAATTACCTACTATTTCTTCGTTTGTCGATAATATTAGGACCTGATCTGAAATAGTACCTAATATTTTTTCAACAAATAACATTCTATTTTCTTTATCCAGTCTAGCTAAAGGTGTATCAAAAGTAAATAAAGTATTCCTATCAGATAATTTAAAAATAGACCAAATAATTGCAGATAATAATAACTGCTTTTCACCGGCAGATAAAATATTAATGTCTTTCTCTATACCATTATTATCATATAAAACTATATTGTATGTATCTTTAACAAACTTTATTTTAGAAATATAATTTTCTTTATTATTTATGTCACTAAATTTTTTAACAGATAATTCTGCAATTTTATTTAAATATTTTGAAATTTGAAGTTCTTTATATTCTTTAGAAGCTTTTAAAATCTTTCTAGCAACATTAAAACTATTTTCTTCTTTACGTTCTGAATCAATCTTTTTTTCTATTGTTTCTAATTCTAATAATGTCGATTTAGTATCAGATTCAGCTTTTGCAATATCTTTTTCTATATCTTTAATTTTGAACTTCAATTCTTCTATATTTATTTCTAATGTTTTTATTTCTTTCAAAAGTTCTTGTAAATCTACAGAATTTGCACTTTCATTATTACTAATTATTTTCTTATATATTTTTGAATTATCTAAATCATCCCTAGTATTATTCAAAAGCATTTTTATTTCTTTAGATGTAGTCAATTCAAATCTTTCACAAATTGAATCTAATTGTTTAATTAATCTATCACTAGCATTATATTTAATAGATAAATTAGTATCATTTACGTGTTCCATTAATTTTTCCTTTACATCACTAGTTAATTTTACACCTAAATATTTTTTTAATTCTTCCATATAATTTAAAAAGATTAATGGTTTCTCGTAATAGATAGATTCTTTAATTTTAAAAATTTTATCTTTATTTAAATAGAAAACTATATCATCCTCTAAAAACTCTTTTATTTTATTAATACTATCTCTTCTAGTTGACTCAAGCAACTCAAGAGAAATTCGCATAGATGTTTTTTCCTTTTCAGTAAGTCCACCATAATTTTCAAACTTCTTTAATAAAATTCTTAATTTAAATTTATTTTCATCATATGTTTTTATATATTTCTGATATATGTCATTCAAATTTTTAAGATTCTTTTGTGCTTCATTAT
>JAAYPA010000104.1 GCA_012520055.1 Mollicutes bacterium | reverse complement strand
GCTTTGCGGCCCGCAGTTTCTCTTAAATCTACGGTAACGGCAACTGGAACTGGGAGTAGTACTAATCCATATAAGATAACAGGTTTGGGAGCATAGAACTATAAAACCGAAATCTTTGATCTTGTAAGAGTCCCCTGAAAACCCTTTCAGGGGACAAACGAAAGGAAAGAATGAAACTAAATATTTTTAAATAAACAAATTACATATGAAAAATTAAAAATTCTTTGCTACTTTCTTTTTAAGAAAGTAGAGATAAAATATAGGATATATTAATAATTTAATATATTAGGAATATGCTATTATGTCGCTTGGTGTGCTTTTTGATTCTTACCCATAACAATTTCAATGGTACTAATATTTAAATTAAAACCTGATGTTTGTTTACTAGAAATGAATGAAATAGATTCATTTAAAGTTATAGAATAGTACGTTTTGTACTATTTTTTTATGCCAATAGAATGTAAATAAATTAGCTTATTATCGCCTTTTTTAATTAATTTCAGATATAATATGATATATGATTAATTATTGTTTTCTAATCGACATATTTTAAAGTTTGATGATGTTATTCTCTTTTTAAAAGGAGGGTGACATGAAAGTTAAAATATTTGATGAATCTCATGAAAAAGATTTAGAGACTTCGGTTAATGCATTTTTAACAAATGTCTCTGATTTATGGGATATTAAATATAATGTAGCAATTGCTACGAATGGTGAAGACCAGTTATATTGTTTTACAGCAATGATTATATATAAAGATTAGTGAGTGACTTAAAATGAAGAAAAATAGTTTTATTGAAGGCACATTTATTGCAACGGCATCCGTAATATTAGTTAAAATACTAGGGATGATCTATGTTGTACCTTTTTATATTATTGTCGGATCTAAAGGTGGAGCTTTATATAGTTATGCTTATAATATTTATGTTATTTTTTTAAGTATTTCTTCAGCCGGTCTTCCTAATGCTATTAGTAAAATCATCAGTGAATATAATGCTTTGGGTATGAATGAAGCTAAAACCAGGGCTTTTAAACTTGGAAAGAAAATTATTGGCTATTTTTCAATAATTTCTTTTATTGTTTTATTTATTTTTGCTGAAGAACTGGGATTATTAATTCTAGGTGATTTATCAGGTGGTAATACTATAGAAGATGTTGCCTTTGTTATTAGATGTGTATCTTTTGCTATTTTAGTTATTCCCCATTTAAGTGTTACTAAAGGATATTTACAAGGCCATAATTATATAACCCCACCATCAAATAGTAACTTAATTGAACAAATAGTTAGAATCTTTATTATTTTAGTTGGATCATATTTAGCTTATAAAGTATTTGATTCAAGTTTAACTTTAGCAGTGGGGATTGCGGTATTTGGTGCTTTTGTTGGAGGATTAATAGCGTATTGGTATTTAAAAAGAAGTATAAATAAAAATAAAGCTGCTTTGAATTTAGATAAAGAATATGCTAAAGATAAAATTACTGATAAAAATATAATTAAAAAAATAGCTACTTATGCTATACCATTTATCATTATTAATTTAGTTAATAGTATTTATAATTTTGTTGATATGGTATTAATTTTAAGAACTCTTGATCATTTAGGTTATACAGCAACTGATGCGGAATTTATTACCAGTGCCATTTCAACATGGGGTAGTAAGTTATGTATGATTGTTAACTCTATAGCGATGGGCATGACTGTCAGTTTAATTCCATCTATAGTAGAAGCTTATGCTACTAAGAACTGGGATGATTTAAATCATAAAATCAATAAAGCATTACAAATGATTATTTATATTTCTTTACCACTTACTTTAGGTTTATCAATTTTAGCTACTCCAGTTTGGACTATTTTCTATAATAATAATCGTTATGGTGGAGAAATTTTAAGTGTCCTAATCTTTACGGCATTAGGTGGTAATTTATATATGATAGTTACTACTACTTTACAAAGTTTAAATAAATACAAAGATGTATACCGATCTAGTATATATGGTTTTTTATGTAAAGTTTTATTAAATGTCCCATTGATGCTTCTAAGTAATTATCTTGGTCTAGATGCTTATCACGGAGCTTTAGCTGCTACTTTAATTAGTTTTGGAGTATCCATTTATATTGGTTTACGTGCTATAAGTAAGGATCATCAGATGTCTTACAAAGATACTTTAAAACAAGTATTGAAAATTTTAGTTCCGGGAATAGTTATGACTATAGTTTTACTTATTATAAATAATTATATACCATTTATCATTATTAATTTAGTTAATAGTATT
>JAAYPA010000103.1 GCA_012520055.1 Mollicutes bacterium | reverse complement strand
TTACATTTAAATTCCAATATGGTTCTACTGATACTATGATAATCAAAATTGCAATGGTTACCGCAGCTTTATTTAAATTCCAATATGGTTCTACTGATACCAGCAAATCCTATAGGGCTTGTTATTATAGCTATTGCATTTAAATTCCAATATGGTTCTACTGATACTCCATGTATGTCAGCAGAAGCTATTTATGATAAAAGATTTAAATTCCAATATGGTTCTACTGATACTTTTCCCGCCAATGTCACTTAATTTACTACCAATACATTTAAATTCCAATATGGTTCTACTGATACAAAAATGAATGAACTCATAGAAGAAATAGAAAGAAAATTTAAATTCCAATATGGTTCTACTGATACTTAACTAATTATGTATTATTAGATACTAGACCTACATTTAAATTCCAATATGGTTCTACTGATACAAAAATTTAATTTATTATTTTTGTGAGGTGTAAAAAAATTTAAATTCCAATATGGTTCTACTGATACGTACGATATTAGTAATAATAAGTTATTTTTCACATAATTTAAATTCCAATATGGTTCTACTGATACGATAATGGTGGAGCAGAACCCAAAGAAATTTATGCTATTTAAATTCCAATATGGTTCTACTGATACGATATGATTTTCTTGATAAAGACGGTAAACAATTGAGATTTAAATTCCAATATGGTTCTACTGATACAATAGTGTAACAATTTTATTAAGCCCTCTCTAAAGAGATTTAAATTCCAATATGGTTCTACTGATACATAATATCCAGTGCTTCTTGTCCAAATTTATTCGTATTTAAATTCCAATATGGTTCTACTGATACACGTATACTTTTTATTATACACGACTTCTCATATATTACCTACAATTTTGTCTACCTAATAAAATAAATAAATAAACTTCCTCGATAAAGCAAATTAATATTTATTTTCCCTTTTAATCATTTTAAACATCTCAATTGTCTATCTACCACAAATTTATCATTATGTTAGGTTGACAATTATAAAAAATTACTTGTTTTATCATCATCTATTCCCCACATTTCTTTTGTTAACCATTTTTGATTTCTGCTTTTAAATATTATCACAGAATCTAAATCACTTCTAATTTCTTTTGAAATTTCATATTTTAATTTTATTATTTGTGACTCGGCTAATTCGCCTTCAAATACTGAGTTTTGAATATGTGATAAATATCTTTTACATATTTTGAATGTTCTATTTAAAACTCTCTGCCCTTTTTCATCTCCTTTTATATCATAAACTAAAATAACATACAAAAATTTTTATCTCCTTCCTACCACCATATTTTAAATGGTTCATATTGTTTTTCTCCAAGTAAATGTTTTACCATTTTATAACATTCTAATCTAATTAAATATTGATATGATACTGTTTTATTTAATTCTTTATGTTTAATTGTTGTTTGCAATTTAGCATCTAATTCAGATACTATTATTCTTGAAGCTTCCTTTGTAAGATGTAGATAATTCAAATTTTTAGTGAAACTTTTCTCAGTTATTTGCTTTTTATTGAGTAATGAAAAAATCAATCTATCACCTATTATAGGTTTGAAAATTTCTGATATATCTAAACTTAATGAAAATCTTCTATTTCCTGGTTCATGAAGATAACTTATTGTAGGATTAAGCTGAGTTTTATATATCTCACTTAATACTTTTGTATATATTAAAGAATTTACAAAAGAAATTAAAGTATTAATCATATTATCCGGAGGATTCTTGATTCTCTTTGTAAAATTAATATCCTGATCAATTATTGTATTCCATGCTGAGTAATACATTTTTCTTATATTACCTTCATACCCCATTAATTCATTAATACTTTTACTATTATCTATTTTGTTTTTAAGCAACATAATTTCTTTCATATGATTCTCAACATTTTTTCCTCTTCCATTATAATACCTTAAGTTTCTATATATATTACTTGAAGCTCCATCAACAAATGCTTTCGCCAATTCCATTCTTTTACTATTATCTGCATAATGTTGAACTTGATTTACTAATAATTCACCTGAAACTAGTTTTTCCTTAGGATAATAACTTCCAGAATAGAAACTATAATAATTAAAAAAGTGAATAGAAATACCATATCTAGATATATAATTTATTAGATTAGAATTAAAATTCATTTCAGACATTATATTAATATCATCAACATTTTCTATTGGTATATCTCTTTTGTTATTCTCAATATCAATATAAGTTATTGTGTTATCTTTCCTTTTAAGTTGTCCATCGTTATATATATAATAACTTCTTCTCATAACCTAACCGCCTTAAATAATTATACTAAATGTAGCATAAATCATAGTATGCACAATTTCTACATATTTTCTTTTTCTCTAATTTAGGAGGTATATTTTTATTAATAATACAATTTATTTCTCCTAATATCTTTTCTATTTCAATAAAATCTTCTTCATTTATCTCTACATTTAAAGATTGCTTTAATAAAGGATAATCAATTTTACCCTTAATACCATAAACCCCTTTTGATATTAGATAATATAGATAATATTTAACTTGTAAAATACTGGCTTCCTCTATTTTTTTACTTTTCTTAATTTCATGTATTACCTTTGTTGACTTAATAAAATCTATATTGATAACGTTATCAATATTAATATGCTTGTTTTCTCTAGAATAACTTTCTTCATCTAATGCTTTTCCAATCTTTACATTTTCATTATCTTGTTCCATTTGTATTTCATGATGAAAATACCATAATTTCCTTGTGCAAACTTTATAGTAATATATATCCACTCCTGTAATTTTACTATTCATTATAATTCACCATATCTTTTATAAAAAATTTGTTGACTTTACACCATTAGGTGCTTCCCTATATCCTAAATCATCATATAAGCAATCAATTATTTTTATTTCATTATATTTATTAACTTTTACTTTTTTATATACCTCCGCATTTTTCTTGTTATTTTTATAATATGGTACTGATACAGTATATTGATTTATTAATTCAATTAATTCTAATTTCTTAAGTTTATTAATTTTATCTTCATTTAACATTCTTTCAGCTTCATCTATTTCATCTTCATGGGCTAAATACACTGGTTTTGGAATAATGTCTTCAGCCATAATGTTTCTTAAATCAACCTTATCTTTATCAAATTCATATGGAGGTATTTCTTTAATACTGTCATATTTCTCCTTAAATTCATTCATATAATCACTATTTTTTATATTTTCATAAGTAAAATATTTATTTATTATATTAAGTTTTTCTTGCTCTGTAATCTTACCATCTAGCCATTCTATTGCATTCTTTGATAAATCAAATATTGTTTTATCTATGAAGCCACTATTTCCTCTCCTTATTGAGTTTACTTTCGTATATACGAAACAATTGGTATCTTCTGTGTCCTTTACACCCTTCCTGTTACATCTTCCAAATCTTTGGAACAATGAATTTATATCCTGTAACTCTGTAAATAAATAATCGAAATCAATATCTAAACTTGCTTCAACTAATGAAGTAGATACCCATATTCCATTATTAATATCAATCTCATCATCTTTATTGTAAGTTTTGCCAAACTCAATTATTTCCTTTTCCTTCTTAGCTCTTTCAGGTTTTATATATCTACTATGAAGTAAATGCAAATTATTCTGCTCTTCTCGTGAAAGCTTGTCCTTTATATCAGAATAAACTTCTTGCGCCTTTTTTATTGTATTGCATATTACTAAAATTTTATTAGCTTTTTTATTCCTAAAATTATCTTTATATTTTTCCATAATATCATTAGTACTTATAGAATCATCTATTACCTTAATATTGTGTCTGACATTATTGTCAGTAAATTCAGCATATTTAAATGGTATATTTCTAAGTAAATATTTTATAAATGGAGGTAATGTTGCTGTTACTATTGCTATTTTCCCTCCTAATTCATATATTTTTTCTAATCCACATATAAGGTATGCTAACAAATCCGCACCATACATTTGAATTTCATCAATTACTATCTTAGAATAAGATAAAGTAGTTAATTTTAATTCAAAGCCTTGATATTTAAAAACAAAATCAAACAATTGATCTAGTGTAGATATACTAAGAGGCATAGAAAGTTGTTTTCCTCTATTGTTATATTCTACAATATCAATTTCTTCTTGGTCCTCAACATTAACATTCTTGTTATAATACTCTAATGAATTTGAGTGTAAAAGTGCTATTCTTTCATCTAGCTTGTTATTCTTAATAATATCGTTTTTAATTCTATCATAGATAGCATTTATAGATGTTCTTATTGGTAATATGAAAAATCCTTTATTATTACCTATCCACTGTAAGCCAGCTTCAGTTTTACCCATACCTGTTTCAGCAATTGCTATAATATTTTCATTTCTGTTATCAATACAAAATCTTTGTAAATCATTCCAATTACTTTTAGGATTTTTCTTTTTCCAATCATTCATTAGATTGTCTAACTCTTCTTCTAAAAAATCATTTTTATATTCTACATTGTAGCCTGCACTAGCACTATAATCACATTTATGAAGATAACCCTTTATTTTAATTGCTTTATTATCTAATGTCATGGAATTTATTTTCTTTAACGCGACTTTTTTTATCTTAAAATGATTAAATTCACTTAACAATTCCTCAATTAGTTCCTTGTTATCACATATATACTCAGAAGGTTTTTCACAATAATTGTGATGATATAAGACTGCATGACATATTCTTAAATAGTCTTCTTCTGAAAAATTCTCCTTTTCAATAAAATATATTGAAAGAATATTATGAAATATTTCTTTAGAAGTATTAAATTTTAGTTTTTTATTACTTACTACTCTTTTTTGAAATTCTTTGTTTGCTTTACCTAAATCATGATATTCACATGCTTTTTTAGATAATTCGTATATTTTTTCATCTTTTATATATCCTAATTTATTCATTATTTCTAAAGAAATAATAAGTTCTTCTGTATGTTGTCCTATTGTTTTATCAGGCTTTGCCAAATAGTCCTTAATTTGCATATTACTTCTCCTTTTTTAAAAGCAGCAGTAATCTGCTGCTTTTTTTAAATAAAATTAACAATATACTTATTTTTATCTGTATTATCTATAAATATATTTTCACTTGTACTTTCTATAACATAATTAGATGTATATAGAACTTTCTTCTTTTCAAATTTTCTTTTACCATTCTTTGCTTCTTCCACATTATAATTTTTACTTATATAATATTTAGTCCCATTTATAAGCTTACCAGGCTTATCTTTTGAATATATTTTCCCATTAATAATATCGTCAAAATTAATATAGGCTGAATTAGCACTTTCAATATCGCAATCATCATCTTCTTCTAATTCAACTATTTCAGCATTAACTAATTCTATAAAATCTTCGCTTCTACCTATAGATTTAATACTATAGGCGTTATTTACTATATCGTTCATGGTTCTTTTATCAGATTTTATATGAATAATCAAATTAACATTATCTAATATTTCATAAAACTTTAAAGAAGTAGTTAATGATCTATACTTTGAAATTTCTTCTGTATAGTTTTCTTCTTCATAATTCTTAATTCTTAACTTTATTAATTTTTCTAATTCTTTTATCTCTTTTTCTCTTTTTTGTATTTTAGAAAATTCTATCGAAGTTTTATCTATATTTTTCTTTCTAGCATCCAATGTTTTTTTCCTTTTTTTTATCAATTCCATAACTCTATTAATTCTATCTTTTTTGAATCTATCAATATCATCTTTAAGAAATTTAAGTCCTTGATATTCTTTTAATAACTGTTCATTGTAAACTTCAATAGTAACCCCATTTTTAAAACTATTACCTTTAGATTTTTTGGCCTTAGCCACTTTATCAAAAGCCGTTGACAACATTGTAGGATTTCTCATCTTAATTAAAATTCCCCTATCATCATTTACTGAATTTAAAAAACAATAATCTGTATATGGTTCTTTATGCATAGATTCATATTTACCTTGAATACTTACATCCATTGGATGATAAGTTTTATATCCACATGCCACATGTATCGCCCCTATTACTGTCGATAATGGTGGTAATGGATAAGTCATTTTATTATCAGAGGTTTCTTCCTTTTTATAATTTGCACTACTTTGATTTATAATTAACCTAACAGCCTTCATTATTCCACCTCCTATTTAATATTTATTATATTCCATAATATTTACTTACTTCTTCCATTAAATCCTTAAAAAATCTATCAATTGATTTAGGACTTAATTTTTCAATAATTTCAGCTTCATTTTCAAAAACCTTACTTCTCAATAATCCAACATTATATCCATTATTTACTTTTTGGATTAAATCTTCTGAAATATCAAGTTTATCTTCTTCTACTTTTACTACATTCTCAAAATAATGTGTTTTTCTTTCTGATAATCCACCTACTATAAAAACAGGTTCTGAATTATCTAGATTTCCTTTTACTACTAAGCTTAAATTCTTTATAGCATTTAATATACTATTTACACGTTCAGCTTTTTCTTTTTTATCGGCTTCTTTATTAAAATTCTCATCCTTTCCAATCATTTCAAGATCAATCGTTATACTATATACTTTCAATGATTTATCATACTCATATTGATAAGGCATTAATCCAGCATCTTTTGGCTTCTCTTGTACGCTAACCCCTAATTCTTTGGCTTTATTGTTAGCTAAAAATAAATTATTATGAAATCTTGTTTCATTAACAAAGCTTTCAGTAGAAATAGCATCTGTTAAATAGAATGAACTTTTTCTAACATATGTTGAACCTTTTGTACTCATATATCCACCTTCAAGAGCTTTACAATTAGAAACATTAACATCTTCATTTGCTAATTTTTGTGTAGCTCCATCAACTTCTGTTTGTAAATCATCATATAAACCACTTTGAATCATTATTGCATTTTTTAGACTTTCTCTACTTCGTATTGCATATACTTTTCTATTCTTGAATACCTTTTGTACACTTGCTATATTTCCTAAACCTTCTGAATAATTTGATGTCATGTTTGATACTACTGTTAATGTTAACGAATTTTTATTCATTGTTATTTCCCCCTTTATTTCTATCACTACTAGAAGCATGTCCTAAAGCGTTTACAAAAGTATATATTAAGTCTTTATTCTTATCAAAATTATCAAATAAAGAATATGCAAAATCAAATTTTACTTTAGAGTAATTAGATAATTGTAATAAAATTTGGCAAGCCCTATCTTTATCTTTGAATATAATGGCACTTATTAATTTTTGTTTATAGCTATTAATTTTATTATCAGGTATGCTTTTATTAACCTCATTAGCACAATCACGTGCTTCATTCATTAATCTTCTCATTGTTTCTCCCCCTTTTCGTATTAATAAATTAATTTTTATTAATTGGCTAGCAATATAACTTCTATTATTCTTTATAAACATTTCTATTAAGTTATCTAAAAATACTTGATTTAAAATAGAATTCATTACTTCTTTAATAACATTAATATAATTATTTTCATTTAATTTATAGCTAACATTTAAAGCTTGATAATCAACATAATTATCTAATTCCTTCAGTATAGCTATACTTTCTTTTCGTATGAAAAGTGTTTCAAAAAATCCTTTATCAATATCCTTTTGTATAACTTCAACATCAAAATCAATAAAATCTGTAGATTCTATAATGCTATAAAATAAAGTACTTCTTGGACTATTTTTTTTATCTAATTTGAGTTGCTCCTGAATTTTCATTTTTAATAGATTATTTGAAGATATTAATCCTTCTAAATCAGAATTATCATTAATAAAAAAACTTTCATTATCTCCAGTAAATGCGAGCGGGATAAAATCAAAATATTTTGTATCTGTCGTATCCATTTTATTATTATCAAAATTATAAGATATAGATTTTCCTTTTTTCCCAGTATCAATTGAATATCCTAATAACCTACACGTTGTTTGTTCATCACTAAACAAACAATTTGTATTGCAGTAATTTCTATATAATTTCTTTTTATTTTTAAAAGTATTACTAATAATATCAAGTCTATTTTTATCTATTTTTTCTAATATTTCTTCTTTATTTTTTCCATCAAATTTAATACCTTTGAAAGTATCTTGCAATATTTTATTTGCGCCTAATTTTTCATTAACTGCTTTTATAATCTCCTCAGTAATTTCATCACAATTTATCATACTTTCGATAATAATATGGTGCATTTCATCTTGATAATATTTTTCTATAAACATAAGAAATTTTTTTTCAGTAATATCATTAGTATTAAATAATAAACAATCTTTATTTATTTCATATTTACTTGAATCATAATATGTGAAGTACTTCTTCATGCCGCATATCACTGCAGAAAATCGCCAATCTGAAGCTTCAATTGACATGTCATAATCTCCTTCAGTTAGCTCTCTAATCATACCTCTCCTCCTTCATCAGATATTAAATCTAATACTCCATAACTCATTGATGTTCGGCTACCCAATCCACATAAATATAAATGTTGTAAAAGTTTACTATCTGCTTCCATTTTAAATATCCCTACTGTTACATCTACATATGTTCCATAGTGTTTTGTTACTACTTTCCTGCAATTTATAGGTGTAAATTTAACCCTCTCAGCAATATCATTACTAAATCCAGCTTCTAAAGCTTGTTTTTTAATTACATATTTTAATTGCTTTTCAAAACCTTCCTCATTAAATACATAGTACTTATCTTTATTATTCTCAGGGTCATGTTCTCTAACACATATTCCTGAACCTGTTGCTGTTTTAAATATTACATTTGAAGTCTTAATTTCAACATCTTTTAGTTTTTTAATATTAATTAAAACCATTTTATTATCATTAGGTAATGGATAAGATTTATATGTTTCTCCTATTAAGGCATTGAAAATAATATACTTATTCATTCCTTCATCCCCAATTGAAATTAGTATTCTTATAATATTGTTTTCCAAAGCTATATTCTCTCTATTAAACTTACATTTACCGAGCATTACTGTAAAACAAAAATTCTTTATATTATTATCTCTATAGAATTTTATATATTCCTTTCCATTATTGCATTTTGTAAGTGAATTTTTTATATAGCTAATTATTGTACTATGATAATCTTTGGGAAATTCATTTTTATCCAATTTTAATTCTAATAATATCCTCAACACTTCTCCCCCTTCCATATATTTCATTGTAAGTTTATTTCATTTTAAATATATTGTCAATCTTTTTAAAATTTTCCAATGAATAAATATTATAATTCAAGGTTTACATTTATTTTTATTTGTTTTTATTTGTTTTTATTGATATATTTATTATATTAGTGACACCATTTTGGAATTTAAACTGAACAATAATCTTTATTCATGTAATAGTAGTAGACCATATTGGAAAAATGAAATTGTTTTATTAGTTGCATTTTTGTATATGATTTTTTAGTAATATAGTAAATTAAATTTTTACCTACAATCACTTTCATCTTCAAAAGTGTCCTAGATATTATATCTTTTGTTCAGTGAATAACCTAAAAATCTTCTCTAATTAACCTGATAATATCTTATTCAACAATACTTACTTAAATAACTTGACTTGTGCATTAATTTAAGAAATTTTACCATTGGTTCTTAATTCATATATTACCAATAAAATTTTGAATAAAAAAGTAGCATATAAACCTCAAACATGTTAGATTTATGCTGACAACC
>JAAYPA010000125.1 GCA_012520055.1 Mollicutes bacterium | reverse complement strand
GGAAGCTGAACATTTTACATCGGAGAACTTCTGCATGCTATCCGCCAGCTTGGTGCTTGAAGCCTGGACTTCTTCAAAGCCTTTATCGATTTCGTCTACCGCTGACTCAAGCTGCTGTTTGTTATGGGTCTGCTCAGTCACTACTGTTGTCAATGTTTCAAGGTTGCCGTTTAGTATTCCAACGGCATGTTCAGTCTCCTGCGCTTGATTAGTGGCCGCTGTTGCAACATCGTATACTACGCCGGAAATTTCATTCGATGTTTCACGCATCCGGTCGGATAAGCTATTGAAATTGTCCGCATACCTGTCCATTTCATCGCTAATGCCCTTAAAGCCGGTAAACTCGCTTTTTACCCGTTTTTTATATTGAGCAAGAGTATCAAAAATTTCTTCAAACTCATCGGCTGTTTTAAGCTTTGTTTCGGTAAAATACACCCGCTCTTGAATTGCCTTTAGCTCATCGCGGACTGCCTGAAAGGGCCGCAGCAAGAATCCTGCACCCAGTCCAGCCGCAACGCCGCTAACTAATGCCGTCCATAACGGAATATTTGCCCCCATGAGCACGAAGGCCCCATTTATTATAGCCGCGACTATCGCTGCCGCTACGCCAATTTTAACCGGCAGGCTTTTTGTAAAACCCAACGCTTGATTCAAGCTATATGTAATCGTACTGGTTATTGGTTTCGGAAAGCGAATTTTTATCTTCATTGCATCAGAAGCCGATTCGATGACCTCAGTTGCAATATCTTCCTTAAAATGTTCAGCCGCACCGGCTAGCAAGCCTTTCAAATAGCCAAACATGCCTCGTTTTGAGCGGTAACTTAAAACTGCTTCATATTCCGATACCGATTCAATCAATAGCTCAGGCGGATTTGCCCCCGGAATTCGCTTGACCATTACAACATGGACATCGTACATCGACCGCAGGAAAGAATACAGGCTCTCCTGCCTAAAAAAGGCTGGATAGCTGTTAAAAAAAGTGCCAATATTATCCTTACCGATTGCCAGCCATATCTCATCTTCGGATTTCCCGGTTTTACGCGCCAGAAAGGCGGCAAAATTTTTCGGTTTTGCATCTTCAATCTCTTCAGTCGGCAAGAATATCTTATCGCTAGGCCAGCCCACATGCTCCATGGCCCGTACCGCCAAATCCTCGCCCCAAATTTTATGAGCTGTGCTCACCCAAGTTCCTACAACAGTGCCTTTCATTTACTGTCACTCCAATTAATGTAAATTTACAATTTATTATATATTTCGCGGTCATTCGCCGTACTCCTTTTGTAATTTGCTAATAATTATTATTTTTTAACAAAAATTTTTTAATAGGGTTTTGAGAAGTTTTACCGTGATTTAAATCACTGAATGTCCACAAAAAATAATGTATAATTTAAACATCAAGTTTACATAAGGAGGAATTTAGTTGAATCTGCCACTTGCCAAAATTCCCGTTTTAAATAAACGCGTTAAATTCCCGGTTACTCCACACATTCCTGGCGGTCTAGCCACACCAGACCAGCTT
>JAAYPA010000135.1 GCA_012520055.1 Mollicutes bacterium | reverse complement strand
GGCGGGCGCGCCGGTTTGCGCCTGGCCCCTGGCGATCCGAAAGGCGCGCCGCAAATAGCCCCATGTGCTGATATCGCACCGATGCACCACCACGGCCCGCCCGGCATAGGGCACGGGCCGGCGTTCGGGATTGGCCCGCAACGAGAACTCTCCATCCGCGCCGGATTGAATGGGCAGGAACAGGCCAAACCGATCGAACGCTTCGCGCGTGACCAGCATATTGCCTCCGGAAAGACGGCCGGTTTGTTCCATGGATGCGTGCCGAAACTCGGCCGGCCGGGCCAAAGCCAACAAGGCACTGCCAAGCGTGGGACGGGTCACTTCATTTTCGATGCGCCCCCCCACCAGCCAGAAGTCGGCCGCTTGGGCCGTATGAACCATTTCGGCGATCCATTCCGGGACCGGCACGGTGTCCGCGTCCAAAAACAGCAAATATTTTCCAGAGGAGGCGGCAATGCCCCGATTCCTAGCTCGATAGGCAGACGCCACTGGTTCACGAAGACGCTCGACGGAGGCCTGTTCAAGGATCGCCCAACTGCCATCGGTCGAGCCATTGTCCACCACAATGATTTGGGTTTTCTCGCGAGGATAGGTCTGGCGCTCCAAACCGGCAAGAACATGCGGCAAACTAGCGGCTTCGTTGCGGCAAGGAATGATGACCGATACCGGGGGATGGTCAGACGCGCCGGTCATGCCTCGTCTCCGGCCGATGTAGATGGAGGTTTGAAAAGGCGTCGGCGCAAACGCCGCCATCCCGGAATCAGCTGACCGGCCAGGTCCATTGGACGCCATATGGCCGGCCATGCCAAAGCCGCCTGCAGCAACAGCCATTTTTTGCGTCGCAATGACATGGCAGGCGAATACCGGATGGTGTGCAGAAGCACTCCGCAACGCGAAGCTCGTCGCCAGCGAACCGGCCCGCGGCGGATATCTGGATTCTCTCGCATCATTCGCGCGAAACTCTCAATGATCCGTTGGTTCTGCTGATCCCGCTGGCCTTCATGCATTCGGCGGGATGCCCAGACAGCATCCACTTTGAGTGCGGGGCGGCGCATAATCATGCGCAGCCAGCACTCGGTGTCGGCATTGAAATAGTCGGGCGACCACCCCCCCGCTTCCCAAAAGGCCTCGCGGCGAAAAAAGGCGGCCGGTTGAAGAATGACTGTCTGTTTTGTCAAAAAGTTTTCGATGGAAAATGGATCGGAGACCCAACGGGAAAGCTCTTTGCCCTGCGCATCCACTTTGATGGTGTCCGCATAGATGAGCGCCATGTCCGGATGCCGAGCAAAGGTGGCGGCGGCATGGGAGAATGCGCCAGGCAGGTAAAAATCATCCGAGCTTTGGATGGCGCAAATATCGCCACGGGCTTGGCGCATGCCTTTGTTCACGGCGTCCACCACCCCGTCATCCGGTTCGGAGGTCCATTGCAACTCGGGAAGGTTTCCCAAAGATGTGAGAACTTCCACGGTGTTGTCGGGAGATGCTCCATCCATCACGATGACTTCAATGGGGTGATAATCCTGGGTCAGACAGGACTCGATGGTTTGGCGAATGAACGCGCCCTGATTATAGCTGGGCACCACCACGGAAATCAGCGGACGGGCAGGCAGAGAGGATAATGGGGTCGCAGGCGGCATGGCAGCAGACCTCCTCATGAGATGGCAGCGCAATCCTCGATCCAGGCCTGCACCAGCGGACGCTCTTCAACCGGGAAAATTTCTTCTCGGATCAATGCTTCATAACAGGCCAGCAGATTGCCGGCTACGGCTTCTTCTCCGGCTGCCAGGGCAACATTCGACAGGATGTCGGCGATGCGCGAGTTGTGCAGATAGCCGGGCACTTCATCCTGGAAGTCGCGCAAGTAGTCATGGGGATTTCGGTCTTGAAACACTTCCGGCGCGTGATAAACCACGCCCGTCCCCAAGGCCCAAAGGCAGCGTTGGGCCACAAAGCTTTTCCAGATATCGCACATGCGGAAAGAGCAATAGCTGGGCACATACAGCAGCGGATAAGCCACGGGCCACCACCATGTGCTTTGCGTGTTGAACGGGCACCACTGGCCAGCGGCCAGCGCGACTGGCGCGCGCGGCTCAAAATCGAACGGACGGTCTTGAGTGAGCCGCCACACGGCATCCACGTCGGGAGAACCATTCACCAGGCCCTGCTGTACTGGCGCCCGAAATATGCCATCGGCAGATTGACTTTCGGTCAGCTCGTCTGCCAAGCGTTCCAGCGGAAAACCTCGCGGCCAGATTTGGGGGTTATCCGTAAAATATCGAAACACATTGATCCAGTTCCGGCCCGACACCATGCGTGGCGAGGCCACCATTTCAGACCGCGGGGCCCAGGATTCAAGCGGAGCGTTGTCATCATCGGTTTCATAAGTACACGCCGCAACGGCACGTATGGCGTACAAATAGGCGATATTTTTGCGCGCGTAATGGCCCACGGGCAGGATATTGGCCAAAGCCAGACCGCTGTTCTGCTGGTCGGTCAGAGAAAGGAAATCACAGCCGGGCAAATCAAAATCGGGAGGGCCCTTGCGATCCCCGGCAACAATCAGGCGACCGCCCAGTTGAGTTAAACGCCGATGCAATTCGCGAACCGCAGGAGTTGGGCGCTGGATGCTGGTGATGACGGCAAATAATGATGGAGATGTATTCATGGTGTCCCTTCATCCGGCCACAAGGCGCAGGTTCCGCGAACGGCGATGAATCCTTCTCGCGCTTCTCCGCGGTATCCCCCGCCATAGAGGTCGGTTTCTACAACATCAAAACTCAACGCCCCGTCCACCCGGTCGATCAAACGCACTCCCGGCTCAAACGCGAGCAGATCCAACGAATAGGCGCCGGCCATCAGGGGTAAGTCTTGAACTTCGAGCCGCACATGTTCGCGTGAATAGCGGCGCGCAGAGCCAAAGCCGCCGGCCATGGCGGTGTTGAAGTGGAAGATTTTTTGATCAAATACGGATCGGACCGTCAAGCCGACCACTGCGGAAGGGAATTGGTTCAGTCCCTCGACAACTACTTCCACCCGCAAGGACTCGCCGGTGCGCGCGGCCGTCACGGGATACCCCTGGTCGTCCACCAGGCGCGCGGCACGCACCAACAGCGGTGAGTGCGCGAAAAGCGGTTTGCGCTCGTGAAAGGCGACAAAGCCCTGATTGTCAGCAGTATGCGGGTCATCAATGGAATGGATATAGGTTTCGATGACTTGATCGGTCGGCCCCAAGGCCGCCACCCTGCCCTGCCGGAGCAAGAGTGTTCTATGGCACAGGCTGCCCACCGCGGCCATATTGTGGCTGACAAAAAGGACGGTGCGTCCGCCGCCGGCCACCTCCTTCATGGCCCCAAGACACTTGCGTTGAAAGGCCATGTCACCCACAGCCAGCACTTCATCAATCAGCAAAATTTCCGGGCGCAAATGAGCGGCCACCGCAAAAGCCAGGCGCACCTGCATACCGGAACTGTAGCGTTTGACGGGGGTGTCCATGAAGGCCTCCAGCCCGGCAAAATCCACGATGCGATCATATTCATCCAGAATTTCACGGCGACGCAGCCCCAGAATGGTGCCATTGAGAAAGATATTCTCCTTGCCGGTCAGATCGGGATGAAAACCGGTGCCCACCTCAAGCAGGGAGCCGATTCGACCGTGCAGGACGGCGTTGCCACTGGAGGGATCGGTGATGCCCGCGAGAATCTTGAGCAGGGTGCTTTTGCCGGCGCCATTGGGGCCAATGACACCGAAAACCTCCCCCTCCTCGACCACAAAGTTGATATCCGCGAGCGCGTGCAGCACTTCGGCTGAAGCCGCGCGGCGGCCGCGCAATCTCTCCACCAGGCGCGCGGACCACTCCCGGTGGATTTCGCCAAGTTGGAACACCTTGCCAAGGCTTTCAACTTCAATGACCGGCGCGCTCATATCACATCCGCCACCGTACGCTCGACCCGCCGGAAAAATATCATGCCAGTCAACAGGACCAGCAGGGCGATGCCAAAACCAAGACTCATCCACCCCCACCCGGTTACATGCTTGCCCAGCAAAGACCAGCGGAATCCCTCCACCACCCCGGTCATGGGATTGAGCTGTAGGATCCACTGATAGTTATCCGGCAGCAGAGTGACCGCATAGACTACCGGAGTGACGAACAGTCCCAGTTGCAACAGATAAGGCACCAGATGATGGATATCGCGGTAGCGCACGGCCATCGCGCTCAACCACAAACCGCATCCGCCGGCAAAGACAATCGCCGGCAGCAGAAATACTGGGAACAACAGGATTGGCAGCCCAAAGACCATGTCCGCGCGATACCACACCATCATGCCGAACAGCACCGCCATGGAGAGCGCCAAGTCAATCAATCCGGTCAAAAGATAGGAGAAAGGCAGGATCATGCGCGGGAAATAGACTTTGCTGATCATGGTGCTGCCCGCCAGCAGACTTCCCGTGGCGCTGGTGACCGTGGTTGTGAAATAGGTCCAAGGCAGCAGCCCGGCAAAAAGAAAGATGGGATAAGGAACGCCGTCGGAAGGCAGGTTGGCCAGCCGGCCAAAGACCACGCTGAACACCAGCATCTGGATCACGGGCTTGAGCACGGCCCAGGCAATGCCGATCACACTTTGTTTGTAACGGACGGTCAGGTTGCGCCACATCAGGGTGAACAGCAAATCCCGATAGGCCCACAGCTCATCAAGCGCCAAATCCAGCCAACCGCTGCGTGGGCGGCGGACATAGGTAGTCCGCGGTGTCTCCATCATGCTTGGGTCGCCGGTCGTTTGCGCTTGGATCGCGGCGGACGGGCTCCGAGCCAGATGCCGATCCATGTGGCAGTAAGCAAAGTCAGCAAAGGAATCCGCAGAGGAAAATCAACCAAGCTGTGCAGTGCAAAAGCGACGATGGCCAAGCCAAAGGCGTGCCGCTCGAAATCGCCATAGGCCGGGATCTCGCCCTCTTCAATGGAGGTTTTCCGGCGGGCAGAAAAAACCATGAAAGCCAACACCAAGAGGATCGCCAAGCCCGCCCATCCATATTCCACCAGAAATTGGACCGGCTCGTTATGAGCATGCAAAATGGTGTGCCGGGCATATTCGGCAGACTGGTAATAGGGGAACACAACGGGAAAGGCGCCCGGGCCTATGCCCCAGATCGGCCGTGCCCGCCAGGCCTCCAAGGCATGTTTGAGAATGCCCGAACGGAAGGCCCATTCCCGCACGATGACTTCGAGTTCTCGCCATTCCAGCCTAAACGCACGCACAGCAAACCCCAGAGACACCATAACCAGCAGCGTTCCTACGATTTTAAAGGCGGTCGAGGCCGGAACCGTTGCAAAGGGATAATTGGCTGTCGTCCGCCAACGCACCAAGAAAAGCGCGGCAATCGAGAATGTCATAATGGCCATCCCGGCACGGGACTGACACATCACCATGCTGATGGCAATCAAGACCCCAACCAAGTAGAACAATCCAGCCGGACTGGACGGAAAGCCAACCTGGACCGCCCGGAACCGCGCGCGACAAGCTGTGAATAGCGCAATCGGCAGAAGAAGATTGGCAAAAACAGCGTAATGGTTTTCATTGACGAAAATTCCGGTAAACTCACGGAAGCGCGGCGCGCTGGGTTCCAACCGCTGGGCAATAACCACCAGCGCCATGACACCGGCCGCCACCGCCAGAACGCCACCCAGCCAGCCGACCTGCCGGCGCGGCAAAGCAAAGCCGGCAGCCACTGCGGCGCAAATGGCCACACCCAAACGAACTACGATCCAAGTGCCCGTGGGATAGGCTGACGCCGGCCAGTGCAGCCAATGCTCGCGAGGCAGCAAACCGAGCCCGGGAGTCCATTCATGGGAAGCATTCCAGGCGTAGAAACTCATGAAAACCAGCCAGCCCAAAGCTGCCAGCCAAACCCGCAATGGTGGCAAGCGGAATGGCAGGCAAGCCAATAAGATCAGCACACCCAATCCGGGCAACAAGACCATATTCCACGGCTCGGGCAATTGAGCAGGCCATCCGGCCGCAACCAACAGCAACACGAGCAAGGCTAATAAAATAGAGGCGCGCAGGGTGTTCATGCCTCCTCCGGGACGGACATGACCGTTGGCCTGGCCTGATAGGCCTGGTAACCATAGCCGCCATAACGTCGATAATAATAATAGTTGGCAAAAGAGCTCAAGTTGACCCCATTGAGCACAATGCCGAGACAAGGCGTGCCGCTATCGCGCAACTTGACCATGGCGTGGCTTGCTCCCAGGCTGTGGGTGACCCCGTAGCGCACAACAAAGAGGACCCCGTCCACGTCCGGCAGCAAAACCAGGCTGTCGCTGACCCCAAGAATGGGCGGCGCGTCCACAATAACATGTTTGTAGATTTCTTTGGCCCCATTAAAAATATCCGCCAAAATTTTCCGTCCGAGCAATTCCGATGGGTGGGAAGGCAGGCGGCCCGCTGGCAGCGCATCAAGATGGGGAGTGGCGGTTGCCTGCACCGTATCACGCCAGTACATATGTCCTTTGAGCGCCTCAGCCAAACCGGGAGCCTGTGAAGGTATTCCAAATATCTTGGACAGGGATGGGCGGCGCAGGTCTCCACCGATCAGCAAGGTCCGGCGGCCATCGCGGGCCAGACTAATCGCCAGATTGCTGGCAATCAGAGATTTGCCTTCGCTGGGCCCGGCGCTGGTCACCATCACAACAGGCGCCTGCAAGATTTCACCTTTCAGCAACAGGCTGGCCCGCAACGTGCGGAAGGCCTCGGCGATCTCTCCAGACGACTTGAGCTCGGCAACTTGTCCGCGTTCACTATCGGTCTTGTCGAGGATCAACGGCACGGTCGCCAGAACCGGCAGCCCCAAAATGCGCTCGATTTCTTCACTGCGGCGGAAACGGTGGTCGGCATAATAAAAGAGAAAGATGGCGCCCAGGCCCAAAATGCCTCCGAATAGCGCGCCCCTGGCCAAAGCCTGTCCCATGCGCGGACGAAAGGGAATTTTGGCCGGTCGCGCCTCTTCGACCAAACGGATGATGTCCGTAGGCAACGATTCCGAGATACTGGCCTCCTTCATTCGCGCCAAAACCGCGCGGTGAATTTCCTGATCGGTATCGATATTACGCTTCAGTTCATTATAGCGAACCAGTTTGCGATCCAGCTCAAAGGCTTCTTGTTCCTGTTCGGCCAGCGCCTCTTGCAGGTGGCGCTCATGTTCCACAAGCACTTTATATTGCCGTTCAAGCGCATAGACCGCATTCGAGCAGGCCTGCTCGAGCTGATTCGCCAGTTTTTGCTCGGATTCAAGCGCCTGCTGAAGATCCGGATGCTGTTCACGATAACGCTGGCGCAGGTTCGCGATTTCACGGTTTTTCTCCTGAAGGCGCTGACGAGCTTGTTCCACCTCTCCCACACTCAACAAAGAAGCAATTTGAACCGCCGGCACACCGCTCTGCAGTTGCTGCTGAACATTTTTCCAGTTGGTTTCCGCCCGGATGCGTTCGGTCTGGGCAACCGTCAGTGCGGAATTCAGCGCCTTGAGCTTTTCGATCACAATATTCTGGTCATCTTCGAGCGATACCGATCCCGTCTGCTCGCGATATTCCTGGAGTTCGTGGAACCCTTTTTCAAGTTTTTGGCGATACTCCTCCGAGCGTTCATGCAACCAATCAATGGCCTGCATGGAGGCGCCCATGCGATTATCGAGGTCCTGCTGAATATAGGCTCCCGCCAACGCATTGGCCAAATCGCTGGCGATTTGGGGGTCGGAATGCTCGACCGTGATATTGATCATGCGGCTTTTTTCGATGGCGGTGATCGTGACCCAGCCGCGAATACGATCCATCTTGGCTTCCACGCTGAGCCCGGGAAGAAAGCTGTCGCGATCGGCCAGACCGCTTTGCCGAAGGGCCTCGGCCAACATGCTGCGACTGTGCAACGCGTTGAGGTGCGTGTTAAAATACTCCAAATTCCGAATGTTGTACGCCATGAGATCCTGATAATTCAGGATTTTGGGGATCTGCGCTTCCACCATCAGCGTGGCCGTACTTCGGTAATAGGGAATTTGCCGTCGGGCCTGAAAGAAAAACAGCAGGAACACAATCACCGCCACGAACAGCCCGAGCCAAAACCGTTCGATCAAAATGGCCACACCTTCGCGCCAATCGAAGCGCCGCGTGGAGTCCAGATCGGCCTCGGCGCCTCCGGCAATATAGGGATTGGGTTTCATCGGGGGCATGTGCGCTGGCGGCTAAAAGAAAACTTGGGGAACCATAATGACATCGTTGGGCTCAAGAGGAAGGTCCGGCTGCTTGCGACGCTTGCTGAGCAGATCTGACACGCGGATTTTCATGGTGGTCTGGCCGCCATCCGGCAGACGGCGCACCAGGCTGATGCGATCCGGGCTGGCCAGATCAGTAAAGCCCCCCGCTCCGGCAATCGCTTGGAGCAAGGTCATGGTTTCGCCCACTTCCAGAGGATATACCCCCGGCTTTTTGACTTCGCCCAGCACCACGATTTGCGAACTTTGCGTCGAGGCCAGCCGGAAGATCACCCGCGGATTCACCAGATAATCTTTGTTGAGCCGGCGTGTAAAATCCCGCTCAGCCGCTTCCAGGGTTTTGCCCGCCATGGGAACCGCCCCCAGCAAGGGGTGCCGGATCTCCCCGTTCAACCCAAGTTTGAATAGCCCGGACAGGTCCGGTTCACGATAAATCTGGATGTCTATTTCATCGTTGGGTTGCAAAATATGGATGGTGGTCTCGGCAGAAACAGGACTGTCCGGCGCATCTTTCTTGGCGGCTTTGGCGGTCGCCGCGGCCTTGGCTTCAGCGGCGGCCTG
>JAAYPA010000102.1 GCA_012520055.1 Mollicutes bacterium | reverse complement strand
CTCCCTGTCACGGAGGAGATCGCGAGTTCGATCCTCGTCTGGACCGCCATCTTGCAGGTGTAGTTCAATGGTAGAACGCGACCTTGCCAAGGTCGACACGGGGGTTCGATTCCCCTCACTTGCTCCAAATAAAAGTAAGCCTTGTAGCACAAGGTTTTTATTTTGTTAATTATGTCAGTAGGTTGGTAAATTTTCATAAAAAATAGGTTATAATATTATTTAGAGGTGATTATATGCCCGAAAAAGATAGAAATAATTTTTTTGATGAGTTGGAGGAACACTCAAAAATTAAATTGCAAGTTCTTAAAAATTACATTAAACCATGGATGAGAAAAATTTTATTAAGCCCACACAACAATAAATCATGCTTAATCGTTGATACTTTTGCTGGAGTTGGTAAATATGATGATGGAAGTTTGGGTTCTCCATTAATCATAACTAGAGAAGCTATCGATTGTATAAAACAGCTAGAAAAAATGCATCATAAAGTTGATAATATTTTTCTTGTTTTTATTGAACAAAAAAAAGAAAGTTATAAATTGTTAAAAAAGAATTTGGAGGAATTCCTAAATCAAAACTTAAAAGAAGGAGTTTTTAATAAAGTAAATAATTGTGGGGCTTTAAAAATAACATTAATTAACGATACACATGAGACTTTTGTAGAAAATCTTTTAAATGATGTAGATAAGTTAGTTCCTTCATTTTTCTTCTTTGATCCATTTGGTTTTAGTGTTCCTTTTGAATTAAATAAACAATTATTACAAAAATATGATTTGGTTGAATTATTAATAAACTTTATGTATGAAGAACTAACAAGATTTATTGAATTAGAGTCCATAAGTGAAAGTATTAAATCTCTATATGGGATAAATAGTTTAGATGATATTAAAGATAAAATAAAAGGTAAAAAAGGAAAAGAAAGAAGAGAAATTATTACCAGCCTTTATAAAAATCAATTAATAAATTCAGGAGCAAAATACACCTTGAATTTTGATATTCAAAGAAACACAGGACACTTTAAAATGTCGCTAATGTATGCAACAAAAAATTTAATAGGTTTTGATACGATGAAAAATGTTTTAAACGAATTGTCATCTACAGAAGGAAAAAAATTTGAGTATTGGATAGATAAAGACAAAGGACAATTAAAGTTAGAATTATATCCAAAAGATGAAATACTTGTATCAGAACTAGCTGATTATTTGTTTTCAAACTTTAAAGGGGAAACAATTAAATCGAAAGATATAATTGAAAAAGCAATGTTTCATCCATATATTCCTTCTAAATATTATTGTAAATCGATGCGTTTATTAAATAAAAATAATAAAATTAAAAAGATATTTAGAATAAATGGTAAAAATGTAAGAAAAAATTCTTTTCCAAAAGATTGTTATATTGAGTTTCATGATGTTTAAAAAATGCTAGTGTGATATAATTGCTGTGATAGGTGGTGTTAAAATGAAATGTCAAAATACTATGGAACGCAAGTCAATACTAAATAAAACAGGCGTTGAGTATGGCGATTATACCATTAATCACGTTTTAGGTTGTTCACATGGTTGTTTGTATCCGTGCTATGCTTTTATGATGGCTAAAAGATTTGGAAATGTCAAAGGTTATGAAAGTTGGATTAAACCTACTATTGTTAAAAATGTAATAGAGCTTCTTGAAAAAGAATTACCTAGAAAAAAAGATAAAATTAAAACTGTTCATTTATGTTTCACAACTGATCCTTTTATGTATAAGTACAATGATATTTGTAAATTATCATTAGAAATAATAAAGAAAGTTAATAGTTATGGAATACCAGTTACTGCATTAACCAAAGGCGCTTTGCCAATAGAATTAGTTAATTATAGTAAGGAAAATAGTTATGGTATTACTTTAATATCTTTAGATGAGAATTTTAGAAAAAAAATTGAACCTGGAGCAGCTCCTTACAAAGAACGAATAAAAAGTTTAAAAAAACTACATGAAGCTGGTTGTAAAACTTGGGTAAGTATAGAACCATATCCTACACCAAATATAATAGACCAAGATTTTATAAAAATTTTAGAAGCTATTAAATTTGTTGACAAAATAATTTTTGGCCGATTGCATTATAATAAAAAAGTATCTGACTATAAAGATTATAAAGAATATTATAATAATCTTGCTAATCAAGTTATTAGTTTTTGCGAAGAAAACAATATCAATTACCATATAAAAAACAAAACAATAACATAGTTAAATTGTATTGTTGAATAAATGTGTTATAATCCAAATATCGGTTGTGTTAAACACATTTTCTTTTTAGGTGTCTTTCTTATTATAAAGGACAGTTTCGCTCCAATTAAAACTGATACTTAAAAGTATCTTCTTTATTTAAAACAACTATTTTGGCTCCAGCAAATTTTTATGTAAGAATTTATTTTCTATTTTATTTTTTTCTTAAAGTATTCCAAACAATAGTTTTATTATAAAAAATCAAATTATTAAATAAATGGATAATTTATATAACTTAAGTTAAAATAGAATTAGATATTAATTATTAGAAATAAAACAACCACTATAAATTCAATAAAGAGACAAGTTAATAAGTTGTAAGGAGATTGAAATGGAAAAAATTGTTAAGCACGCACTTAAAGTTGATTTACACATTCATTCAAACAAATCGAAGTTTAAGGATGGAAATATCGTTAAAAATAACACTATAGAAAATATTGAGGTTTTAATCAAAAAACTAAATGATTATGGAGTTAATGTATGTGCAATTTCGGACCACGATTCATTTGACTATAATTTGTTTGAAAGACTAAAACAAGAAGAAAATAAAGGGTGTATTAAAAAAGTAGTTCCTGCAGTAGAATTTTCTGTTATGTTTACCAATAATCAAGAGTCACCTGTTCACGTCGTTTGTATATTTAACGATGCAAATAACGAAAAAGTTAAAAATATAGAACAAGTTTTAAAATTTGATGAACTCACAAATAAGCCTAATTATGATTACAAAGAAGCCTTTAGTGAAAATAAGTTTATTGAAATATTAAGCAGTATTGATTTAGATGTTATACTTATAGCGCATCAAAAACAAACACTTACTAGCACATCAACTCCTCAAGAAAATGATGCTAATATTGTTGGTGAAGAAAAATTTAATGAGTTTTTGATTTCTGAATATTTTGAAGCTTTTGAATTTAAGAATCGTAAAAATCAAGTGTTCAATAATATTAGTAAATCTCAATTGTCTAAAGATCTTCTTCGTTTTATTACAGGTTCAGATTGTCACGAGTGGACAGCCTATCCCAAATATTCCAGCAACAATAATGAAGGTGAATTTAAACATACATATTTAAAATGCTTGCCTAACTTTAAAGGACTTGCTTTAGCATTAACAGATGACACAAGAATAAGCATGGAAGATAATTTTTTTATTCACAACAAAGATGTTGTTGAAAAGATAAACATTTCAATTAACGATAAAGAATATTCTATACCTATGTCAAAAGGTTTAAATGTAATAATAGGGGATAACTCAATAGGTAAGTCATTATTATTACACAAAATGACTGATTATTATAGAGATGATTCACTAAGCCCATTAACTACTTCAGTAAAGAACGGGTATAATCGTTACTTAAATCAAAATAATATTAAAATAAACACTACAATTTCACAAGATAAAATTTTTCTTTTTGATACTCAAGGGGAAATAAGAAAAAAATTCAACCAAGGAAAACTTAAGGAAAATGACTTTTTCGCTGATAAATATCCTCCAGAAATTAATGTTGTGCCAATTAAAACAATATTAATAGATGAAGTAGACAATGTTATCAAATCATTGAAATCAAAGTTCGAATATTATGAGCAACAAAAAAATATTTTTGATTTAAAAATTTTAGAAATTAAAGAACAACCATCAAATCTTATTTTAATAAATTGTCAAGATAGCAACGAAAAGAACGAAAATACAAAAATTTCCAACATTATAAAACAGATATCAAAAACCACACAAGAGATAAACAAATTGCTGTCTCTAATAGAAAATGAAGAAGAGATTAATGAGATTAATAATTTTAATAACTTTTTGAAAAGTTTAAAAGATAGTTATAATACAAAAAAAGCTTTGTTACTAAATAATTTGAATATTATTAATAGTATTAACTCAGCTTTTAACGACTTTATTATTGAAAAAAATAAAATTATGACTACCGCTAATCAAGCTTTAAATGAATATTTAGTTAACAGAGAAAATTTTGTTGATTCACTTGTATCATTATTAGAAAAACAAGTAAACAAATCGGAAATCACTTTTAACATAAAAGAAGAAAAAATTAAAGATGAAACTCTTGATTATCTTAATTTTACATTTATAAGAAGAACAAATATAAATTCTATTAATAATGAATATTTTTCAAATTTACTAAATTTTCCACTCAAAAAAAGACCCCTAATAACATATGAAATGATTAATAATGAAGAAGAACTAAAAGACTCTTTAAAAGAATATGATGAAACAGATCCTATAGAATTTTTCAAAAACAAAATAATAAATAAAATTAACGAAGATCTTATCCAAAGACCAATAGTTAATAAAAAAAATGAAGAAGGAGAATATGTCGAATATTCATCAGGATTAAATTCTCAAATCTATTTTGAGATTTTATCTGCCGATAGATATAAAAATGGAGTTTATATTATCGATCAACCTGAGGATGATGTTTCACCTAAATCTATAAAAAAACATTTGTTAAAAAATTTTAAAGATATGTGTAAAAATCGTCAAATAATAATGGTGACACATAATCCACAATTTGTAGTTAACCTAGATGCAGACAATGTTATTGTTTTTACAAAAGATAATGAAAATTTAAAAATTGAAAGCGGAGCCTTAGAATACCAAGATTCTGAAACCAATATTTTAGATTTAGTAGCAACACTATTAGATGGTGGCGTTGAAACAATTAGAAGGAGATGGAAGAGATATGAAAAACAAGATAGAGATTAGAATTATTGATGACTGTTACAATGTGTTTCATAATAACAAGATAATAATCAAAGTATCTAAAGAAAATTTAACTATCAAAGGCAGAGAATTATATGATAATCTATTTTCAAAATTAGACATAAAAAATAAGATTGAATTTGAATATGAAAAAGACTCTTCATTCATTAATTCAGAGGAAGAGAGGATAGTTGGAGATATTATAGAGATATTTGATTTAATTGCAACAAAAATTAATTCAAAATTTAAATTGGAATCACTTGAATAGGCGCTTGAATAACTAAAAATTAATAAAGTTAATATAAATTAAAGTTCAATATAAAAAGTTATTTATACTTCTATAGAGTAAAAAAAGTTAGTTTTTAAAGTTAAAAATGAATTCCGTTTGTTTCTTTTCCAATTTCAGAAGCAAATTGTTTATCCTCTTGTATTTCTTTAGAATTATTAAAATTTAAAAAACTAAGACATCTTCTTACTTTGATTCTATTCTTCGTTTTATTTTTTCTATTAATCCTGCTTTATTGTTTTTACACTAATTATATTGAAACAGTTATCCTGTTTCACTTGTTTATATTTAATAAAGGTCAGTATTAAGTTATAATATTAATAATAGATAGGAGAAATAATATGAGAAAAGCCTTAAAAGTTGCTTTGGAAAAAGAACAAATAATTGTCAAAAACAAATATGACATTATTGATGCTTATGAAATACATCTGTAT
>JAAYPA010000129.1 GCA_012520055.1 Mollicutes bacterium | reverse complement strand
GTCGGCGCGGGGTAGTAATATTCACTGGTTAATGACTGGAAAGGATAATACCGTTTACCGCCTGTTTGTGCGGTCGGCATCATACGCAAATTGGCCGTCTTTGACGGTTGCTGTACCGGGCAATATCATTCCAGATTTCCCCTTGATAAATAAAAGTTTTGAACTTTGCTATGCGTGCACAGACCGATAGGGAGGAAATATTATGCTTGAAACATTGCGTAAGATAGTGCAGACAGGAATTGTTACCGAGAAGTGGGATAAAGGTAATACTCCGGCCAGGTTTAGAGGCGGGGTAACTGTCAAGGCCGAAAGTTGCCGGAAGTGCGGCATATGCGCCAAAGTTTGTCCGGCCGGTGCTATTGACGAAGCGGATGGATTACCGTTCGTTGATTCTGATAAGTGTATTTTTTGCGGGCGCTGTCAGCAGTTTTGCGAGACCGGTGCAATCTATCATACAGCCGACTATAAATTAGCTCATAAAGCTGAGGTTGAGCAATTGGGCACTGCCTTGAGCAAAAAAATAACCCGAATTCTCGGGCGGTCGCTGGCCATTCGCCATGTCGATGTTGGATCTTGCAATGCCTGTGATTGGGAGATGGTTGCGCTAGGCAATCCATTGTACGATTTATCGCAATACGGGATTAATTTCGTGGCTTCGCCTCGCCATGCCGACCTGCTGATGGTCACCGGCATGGTAACGCGCAATCTTACTAAGGCTCTGTTGGAAACCTATAAAGCTACCCCTAATCCCAAACTGGTAGTAGCTGTCGGCAGCTGCGCAGCTGGCGGCCAGACGTTCGGTAAAAGCTATGCCATCCGCGGTGGTGCAGATGCCCTGGTACCCGTTGATGTCTATATACCGGGCTGTCCGCCAAGGCCGCAGGCCCTTATTCATGGACTGCTATTGGCTGTTGACAGACTGTAATTAACAAAGCCGCTCTTGGCTCAAGAGCGGCTTTGTTAATTTTAAAATCAGGATGTCATTTTACGGCAATGGTATAGTTGTTTAGGATGGTCCCATTTTGGTCAATAAAGGCAATATGGATTCGGTTAGTATTCTGCAGAACCGCACGGTCGACGGCGATATAATCGCTATACTTGGTTGGCGGCAGGTCGGCGGCGTTGTTAGGACTCTTAGTATGAACATTGACAGTGATGACATTGCCGGTTTGGGTAATTTTTTCAATGCCGATGCCATAGCCGCGGGGTGCAATACTCCCAAGATGGGCAAACACAACAAATCTAGTATTATAATGTACATTAGCTATTTGCTTGCGAATATCTTCAGGAATGGTTGCTTTAGCCAGCTCTGGATTTTCCAGAACAATGCCGAACGTCATATCCTTGGGATACACTGTTTCATTCCATTTCCAGTTTTCATAGATGTTTGTCCGGTAGAGGATATTTTGGGCTGGTGAGATAGTCCCTGCTGTTTTATAAAGGAAAGAAGATGCTGGAATATAGGTGGCCGGGTGATTCATATCGCCGATGCCACGAATGGTAGTTATATCCCAGCCTGCTCCTTTTTTAACTAAGTCAACCTTGAATGTTTGACCGTTCGAGCGGACTTGGACGATTGCTTTGGAACCGACCAGTGATAATAGGGTAAAGCGGTCATGGCGGGCATCAAAGCCAAACACCGCTGCATTATCTTTTACGACATCAACTGGATCGCGCATATTATTAACTTGTTGGTCAACCTTATTCATGCTGACAACTCGCCAAGTGTTGTCTTTGTTTTTTACTAGCTTTATACGATAAGTACTGCCGTTGTCCTGACGGAGCAGTACCGAGGCATCATAATTACTGCTCCATTGCAGTGACAAATTCTGGCGGCTGATATCATAGCCATGGGTTTTGGCATACTGGCGGGCCGCATACAGCGGGGAGTGAGCGCTTGAACGTCCTTCAGTAGTTTTATCGACTGTTTGAGGCGCGGCGCTCTGTACTTCCTGAGTTTTGGCTTGAGCTGCCGGTAGTCCGGGAAGCATGGCTGAGGAAATCACCGCGGCACCCGCCATTGC
>JAAYPA010000117.1 GCA_012520055.1 Mollicutes bacterium | reverse complement strand
GGTAATAGCCGGTTGAGGGTTTGCAATTACATTGTTTTCCCAAACATTTTTCCAGCCATATTCTACACAATCCCTCAGAAGTTGTATTAACTCTTTGTGGTCAGTGGAATGGCTTGTAAGCCATTCGAGGAATTCTGGCGGCAGATTCCGGCGTACCGGGGCTGCATTGAATATTGCCCTTCCCCGTTGTTCTAATATGGGGAGATAGTGCTCAAGGTTGTATGTTGGGGTATGGCGTTTGAAACAACGTTCGTGGCTTGCAATCAATCGCCCTTTGCTATAAATATCAACCTTTTCGGCATACCCTTTAACGCTGACATTGCTGCCACAATAGGAAACAGGGACGGAGTAGTCATTAGTGTCAAAGCGTGCAGTAGCAAAGGTACTGACCCTTACATTAGAACATTTAGCCGTTTCAAATTCGTATCCTGGCAACATTCTTAGGGATTGCTGCTCTTTTTCAAACATTTCACCAACAGTAGCTGGTCTACCTGTAATCTTGTGATTGCGATATTCCAGGCAGCGTCGTTTAAGTAACAGATTTAGCTCTTCAAGGCTGCTAACCCTTGGCACTGGCACAAGTGTATTGCGGCGTGCCCAGCCAACTAGTCCCTCAACGAGGCCTTTTTCATGACCCTCTGCTGGATTACAGAAGAGAGCATCGAAACCATAATGGGCTGATAAAGCAGTATAACCATCTTGTTTTTTAGCATGTGCCCCAAAACCATCTTTAACTGCAACTTTAGCGTTATCAAAGATAACTTTTTCAGGTACCCCTCCGAAGAAGCGAAATGTTCTTACGAATGCCTCCAAAAAGCTTTCTTGGTTCTGCCGCCGATAGGCAAATACGGTTGGTGCACAGCTTGAGCAGAGTCTAGCACAGAACAAATTAATTACCGTTTTCTCGCCACGTAAGTAGACAGTTGCCTCACCCCAGTCTATTTGCATTGCTTCTCCTGGCGAGAACTCTAAGGGAACAAAAACTTGCGGCTTAGCCCCTCTCATTTCGCTGACCTTGCGCCTTACGGTGGATTCCCCGCCGGCAAATCCCTTCTCGCTAACTAAACGGTCGTATATACGTTTAGCTGTATGACGCTGTTTCTTCAGGTTTTCTCGCTTATCTTCATCAAGACAGGCCTGGATAAACGCCACCACTTCATCTGTTAATATTGATGATTCTCGTTCCGGTACCTTACGTTCCCACGGAACAACATAGCCCTCACAGTATTTAGCTACTGTATTTCGTGATATGTGTAGCTGCCTGGCTATTTCACGCTGACTCATGCCGGATAGGTACATTTGGCGGATCTGTTTGTAATCTTTCACTGTTATGACCACTCCATTCACCTCTGTCTCAGCCTAAACTTCGTCAGAGTATATTTCAAGTGGCTCACTTTCAGATGAGCGTTTTCATCTTTAGTGGCTCAGTTTCAGATTAGCATTTATATAGATGACCAAAAGGCCCCCCATAAACAGCGTCACACTGCCAAAAGAGTTTATGACAGGCTGAAAGAAATGTATGGGGATGAATTTAACGCCTCAGATCGGGCGGTCAGAGGGTTTGTAGCAGAAAT
>JAAYPA010000120.1 GCA_012520055.1 Mollicutes bacterium | reverse complement strand
TTTGAGGTTTTGGAGCCGTTCAAGACAACATGGTAGCGAATGAATGTTATCCGCCCTAATCGTTATCGGTTGGGGTGTCGGTGTTAAGTCGTTTGTTAAATGAATCAGCAGTATCTTTAAAAACCTTGCTGTATTCTTCTAAAAGGTTAGTAAAAGTATTCAATGACTTAATCTCTGTTTCTGTAAGTTCATTTTTAACAAGTCTAGGTGAAACATAACGAGTTATATCTGTATAAATGTTATCGCAGTTTTCTAAAAGTAGAGCGAACACCTTAATGTTAGAAACTAGGTCGTAATCTTTATATTTTTCATAAGCTTGTTGGGCTATTTCTTGACTTCTCTTAGCCGTTTCTTTTTGCTTAGCTAGTAATTCTTTCGCTATTTTATCATCGGGTGGAATAGTCCCAGCCGATACTGCTTCTAGAATTTTCATAGCGTCACCAACAGTTAAATTATCATCATAACCTAGTAAATAAGAGATAGGAACTTTGAAATAATCAGCTAAACTGTTAGCGGGCTTTGATTTAATTTCATTCTCCGGTTTTTCCCAGTTTTGGTAAGTCCTTAAAGTAACCCCTAAATTTAATTCATCTTTTATTATTTCATTGAAAAAATCTTTTTGAGATTTTCCGGTCGTTTTACGCAAGTCTTTTAGTCTATTTTCAGCCATACTACCTTTTTTCCTTTTCTTTGATTATAACATAGCGTTTTAATAATTAAAACAAAAAACGAAATTATTTTCGTTAAAATACTTTACAATGAAATTATTTTCGTCTATAATGTATTTTGTAATCCAGAGAAACGAAATTATTTTCGTTTGTATACCTGTAGTCTGGTTTGACGGTTAGGCGTCCGCTACAGCAAAAAAATCAGAAAGGAATATAAATGCTTATTACAACAGAAACAGCTACCAAAGTTAGGGTAAAACGAGCAATTCAAAACTTGGGAAAGGTAGAAACAGCTAAAAAATTACATGTTACACCGCCAACCCTAGCCAAAATCGAAAAAGGTAATTATGACGCCCCTAAGCGTATCTATGAAAGTGTTATGAATTGGCTTATCGAAGATTTGTAAAAAAAACGACAAAAAATCCCAATGTTCAAAATTACAATAATGGGATAAGGGAGGTATTTACATGGAAAAATTAGAACAATGGAACGGATATAACATTCGTTTTGTAGAACACAATGGCGAATGGTGGGCGGTTGCTAAAGATATAACTAGCGCTTTGGGCTTAAAAAACAACTCACGAGCTATTAGTACTTTAAAGGGAGTTACTAAAAGTTACACCCTTACAAATGGGGGAAAACAGCAAGTGACAATTATTGACGAAAAAGCTATCTATAAATTAGTGTTCAAGTCACGCAAAAAAGAAGCGGAAGAATTTCAAGATTGGGTATTTGAAATCATCAAACAGTTACGCCAACAAACGGGCTTAGAGGGCTTCCAAGCCTTTAGAATGCTAGATAAGCAACACCAAAAGAATGCTATGGCTTTACTTTCTAACGGTTTGCAAGGAGTAAACAAAGAGGCAAAACCTAAAGATATGATAAAAGCCAATACTATTGCTAACAAAGCTATCTCAAATAAATATGGGTATCCGAAAATGGTAAGAAAATCAGAGATGACCGAATCAATGCTAAGAGATAGAGAACAAGTGTTAGATGAAACAGTTGAATTAATGCTCGTTAAAGAGCGTTATGGCTTAAATTTCAGCGTTGCTAATACTATCTATAATAAGACGTGCTGAATGAAAGCACGAAAAAAGGCTTGAGTGACAGCTCAAACCAAAAGTGAAACTTGAAAAATATTAGATAAAACAAAACACTACAGCGGGCAGGCTATGAGGGTTTTAGGATTATCATCTATGCTTATATTATAGCATAGA
>JAAYPA010000101.1 GCA_012520055.1 Mollicutes bacterium | reverse complement strand
TCTGTTTTAATAGAAAATTTAATAGTTTTGAACAGCTTGAATTAGAATTATTTGATTATGTTAATTGGTTTAATAATTTTAGAATTCACGGCTTTTTAGATTACTTAACTCCTATGCAATATAAATCGGTCCACATTTAATTTGTCTAATAAACTGTTGACAATCCAAATTTGTTACATCGTCTAAACCCTAATAGAACATATTCATTATTATTTTTACGCAAATCATTATCTGTTTTGATTGCATAATAAATTTTTAGTTTGTCCAAGATATCTTTATATTTTAAGAAACCTATTCCGTTAACAGGAAGAATATAAATGCCATTCTCTTCATAGTCTGGTCTTTTGTATTCAAATATTCGTTCAAAAAGCAATTGTTCAGATGGTCCTTCTACAAGTAATACTTTTGATGAAAACAAAGCCTCTGCCAATGTTCTATTTAAAACTTTTTTAAATTTAACATATTCCTCTGGAACTTTATATAAAATACTTGGTGTTAGAAGTTCCTTCTCTTTATAAATTCTTACTAAATTAGCATTATCCATTTCATATATAATATATGGAGAATGAGTCGTTAAAAATATGTATTCATAATTTTGTGTAGAAAAGAGAACTTTCGACAAAGAAACTTGTAATGATTTATGCAAATTGTTTTCAGGTTCTTCAATAAGATATAAAACAATTTTGCTTTCTTGTTTCTCTTCATTTATCAAACCATATAGTGAATATGTCAATATTTTCTTCCTGCCATCCCCCGCTGTAGGATAATCATTTGTATCATCTTTTTTACGTAAATAAGGTACTAAATCAGAGTAAAAACCTTTTATTGCTATCTCTGATTTTATGGAAATTATTAAGTCATCTTTTTTATAATTTTCATACTTAGGCAAAATCTTTTCTTCAAATTTTTTTATACCAGAAAATTTAGAAATGTTTGAATTCAAATCTTTAATATTATTTTTAATTTTTTCTAAGTTATCTTTATCTAAATATATCATCATTTATAATAAATGATGATATTTTTTTTAAAATAATAAAAATAAATCCACGTAAGAATCAATATAAGTGACATTAAATATTCTATCTAATTCAAAAGAATAACCTCTGCTTGCCATTTCACCAAGATTATCAATATCATAACCCCAGTACATCATTATATCACCAGAAGAATTCTGAACATTAAAAACAGACATAAATTTTATATATATTTCTCTCGTTTCACTCAGCAAATTGCCTTTTATTATAGCTCTTATTTTTTGGTTATCCTCATTATCATCACTTATATCAAGAGAAACAGTAATTTCAATTGGATCATTGATATTCCTCTGAAAAAAATCTGATTCAATTATCCCTTTTTTTCTTAATTCATTATCAAAGACATATCTAAAGGCATATAAAACATTAGTCTTACCAACATCGTTTAAACCAAAAAATACATTTTTATTAGACAAATCTATATTAGTTTCTTAAAAGTTTCTAAAATTTCTAATAATTATTTTTTTAAAAATCATAAATATACTATCCTCCTACTACTAAAAAACGCCAATACAAACTTGCAAACAAGCCTGTACTAGCGCTCCCTTTTCATTAATTAAATTATACAATAAAATTTGTATTTTTCATAATTTTTTATTATTCTATTTTTTAATGGATAATGTTATCCTTAAACATTAAAAAAGCCTCTTTTCAGAGGCGCACCTAACAGTGAAAAACCACATTTCTGTGCACTAATTAAATGTATTAATATTATATGCAGTTACCTAATAATTATTAGTTATATAAAGCAAAAACTAGCAGAGCTAGTTTTTGAATTACAAACTTCCACATATGCAAATACATACATGCATTAATTAAATGTAATTAAATTATACCTTCTTATAACATTTTTGTCAACTTTTTGAAAAAAGTTTTAAAAAAGTTTTAAAAAAAGTTCTGGTACTATTTAAATAAATAATATCTTTCAATAATCTTTGATATCTCATCATAATCTTTTTTGGTTATTATTGCTAGTTTATCTTTAGAGAAATAAGGAGCCAATATTCTCTTATAACTATAATTCATAATATTCTCTATTTTTGCGCTACCTTCTGTTAAACATTCTAAATCATAATGAAAATAATAATTATCATTTCTTTTCTTAGTAGTTAATGGAATCATTGTCCAAGTCTTTTTATCTCCTGTTGATCTCCACAAAATTACAGGTCTTAATTTTCTTAATTCACTACCAATGTTTATACCCATATTAACCCAGTATATACCATTCTGCTTTAAATTGTCAGACTGTATATCTTCTTTATTAAGATTATATTTATCTCTACACCATTTTAAATATGCAATACCATCTATATCTTCATCTACATTTTCATTTAAGTATTTAATTATTGAATCCTTGCAAGAAACTATTAATTTAGCATAATCTTTTTTAGATAATTTTAGAGGCTTATTTTGTATGTAAATGCATCTACTCATTTTAGATCTATTATAGTCTTTAATTTTGTTTGGAATAGCATATTTATTGATTGAGTTTAAATAAATACTTCCTTCACATTCTTTTGAGTAAACAGGGACTCCAACATAATGGTTTGCGGAAATATCATATAAAATTAAAATCCATTCTTTTTCGCCAGATTCACTTGTCTCATATACTTGCTTATAGTTTATTGTTAACATACTTCACCTCTACTTCTATCCCTAAATTAATTTTATCATAAATAATTATGTTTTGAAATTCTAGAAGTAACTTTTATCTCTGATTTTATTTGTGATTAAATATATTACTATAAATACCAGAACAATAGATATTCCTAGAATGGTTATTGCCATTTTTAAGTTATTAATATGATTTCCAATAAAAATAAAATAAAAAGTATAGGCAGCGTACCAAAGCAAATAACTTAAGCTTCCTAATGCTGGACAAGAATTTTTTTCATAATAAATACCTGTAGTCCAGTATGCTAAGTATTGCAATATTACTCCACCAAAAACTAAATTAAACAATTCTGCTTGTCCTTGATCATAAATATAGTTTAAAAAAGGATTAGGCAAACAAAATTGCCTAACAAGTATGCTACCCAAACGGATTAATCCATACATATTACCAAACTTCCCTAAAAATTTTGTTAATGTTTATTATATCACGATAATCATATTTCTTTATAAGCAAATCATTGATAATAGGCAGTATTAATTCTCCATACTTGTTGTAATATCTTTTTTAAGATATTGCAACCAACATAAGAATTATTACTGGGTTCCTGTTGTCAATGAGGAATTATAAAGAAATGAAAACTTACTTTTTATTAAACACTTGACAGATTTACTGCTAATTTAAACTTTTGCAGTAGTTTTGTCAAACTTAAAGATAGAATTCTATTTGTCATTAGCTTTGTCACAAAACAAAAGATTAGAGGTTCCCCTCCAATCTTACTTTTTTAATTGTCATTTATAGAGCTGACTTCACTCACTTTTTTAATTTCCACTTAAGGCCGGATTCACCTGCTTTTTTAATTGCCGTTTCAAGAGCCGGCTTCACTCGCTTTTTAATTACATATTAAATATACCACAAAAATTAATAAAAACCAATCGTTAATTTTTCACTGAAAAATTCGCCGCTTTTCTTCTATAAATAAGTCAAAAAACTACTCATTTCTCAAAAAAACGCACCTAAAAGTGTACCTAAAAAAATTAAAAAGGCCGCTAGACCTTTAATATAAACAAAAATGGAGCCTCTCGGCTCCTTCAGGGGGACCGCCATTTGCGTATTAGTATGTCACTATTGGTGTTATAACCTTCTAATTTGTGCTATTTTATTTTAGTTTAGACAGTTTATTTACCGTCTTTAATAGTGTGTCGGTTCCTATGTGGTTCCTGATATAAAAATCCACATTCAAAACGGTTCCTGTATTGAATCATAAATATTAATTAAATTACTTGACTTTTTGATCATTAAGAGTGATATATACTACAACTTAAAAAGGAGGTAATATTATTAACACTATTATTCTTACCGGTCGTTTTAAAGGTTTTATAAATAATAATAAATTACTATTAAAAATTGAGACCTTAAAAGACTATCAATTAGTCAAAATCGATATTGAAGACAAGTTAAAAAATAAGATTGTAGAATTTATTAAAGATAATGATATTATTGGTGTTAAAGGTTATATTGAACTTGATAATATTAACAATATAGTTATAATAGCTACTAAAACCTCTTTCTTATCTAACAAATAAAAAGCCTGTGCAAAATTTTCAGGCTTTTCTTATTTATAATTATTAACTACATAATGTAATCGATTAACTATTTTTTTATTCAATATTTCTTCATCTAAACTATCTATCATCAATTTACCGCTCCACATATTCATTGACTTAATCATTTCAAGAAATTGAGTTCTGGATAAATTAATATTGTTATTTTCCTCATATAATTTTATATTGTATAAAAAGCATCTTAATAAAAATCTATTATTAGAAAAGTTACTCCCAAACAAAGGGAACCCTTTACCATTAAAATCTTTTGATAAATACTCAGTAAGTTCATAAGGGTTATTGTGGTTAGTTTCATCATAAGTTAATCTTCCTAACCACCATAATCGTGCTAATCCATTAGTCATGAGAGATCGTTTTTCACCATGAGCAAAGAAATAGTTTTTTTTAATATATTTAATCTTATCCGAAGCCTTTTCTACAGGCCATCTTTTTTGCATATACTCCCAAAATGCATCATGACACAATCCAGCCCATAATCTTTCGTCACTTGCTTGACTATCAGTAAGTTTTTGCATATTTGAATATAATAACTTAATATTTTCTAAATCATTTTTTTCAGGATTATCTGAAATAATCAAATCAAAATCAGGAAATTCACATTTAAAATCAATAAAATTATTATTGTCACTCGTAACATCTTTTATCCAAAAAGTATTTGGAGAAAAATAATTTTCAACATTATCCTTAATAGTATCTTTTAAAATATATAACGAATCACTTTTTAAAAACCTAACTTTCATGCTAATTACCTCCTATCGATAACAAATTCTTTAATGACATTTCTATTGGACATTCAATTATTTCTTGTGCAAGAGAAAGAGAATCTTGATTCTTTAATTCTTCATAATCAAGTTTTTTATTTAAAGCCTCAAATTTTTTCGATAAAGATTTAAACCATCTTTTATCCTCATAGCTGTTGAATGTTTCAATGTCACTTTTTAAAATTTCAAAAACATGAGTTAAAGCCGGTATTATAAGCATGGAATGAAGTATTGGCGTGTAATCCGAAACACCTCTACCTAACTCAGAATATCTTTGATAATCTTTTTTTTGAAGTCTTACCATAATTTTGTTATTATCATCCATGTCAATGTATATTTTGTGATCTGTTTCACTATTATATGGAACTATTGAAATAATTGATGGAACATTAGACAAATCATATATATTTTTTTCAATTGGAATGTCTGGCTGATTTGAAATTGCCAAAACGGAGCCTGTTTCAATATCAAATCGAGAGGTACCATAATCTCTATTAAATGATGTAGAATAATATCCTTTTATGTCTTCACTCGCCACTATAAACGATACTATTTGTAATTGCTCATTGATATCAGAATTAGATATTTCAAAATTATTCTCTCCTATTTTTAAATTCTTTGTATATCTTAATTTTGTCTTTTGACATTCAAAATGACATACTATTTTTGCTTTACCAGCATCAATTAATTTTGATAGGTCATCGTTATCTAAAATACAGTTTATACTAATTAATAGGTTCTTTGTTTTTTTAAAAGCTTTAACTTTTATACTATAATTACTATTTATATAATCGTCATACATTTCAGAAAGAACAGGATATGAATATAATCTACTACTTCTAATTTTCATATACTTTTACCTCCAATGCCCAATTTTCTGTTTCTTTTAATGTAAATTGGATTTTCTTAGGTTCATTAGCGTTTACTTTACCAACTTCTATAACATTACCGTTAAATTTAATGACTGAATCAGAAAATAATCTTCTTTCTCCAGTTGCTTCTAGTATTACTGGTTTATAATTATTTATTTCCCCAGCTATTTCTACTGTAATTTTAGCATTCTGTAAATTTATTGGGGAAACAAATATAAATTCATATTTACCATTAGTATAAATACATCTACTCTTTGTTGTCATTACTGTTTTTCCCGTTGGAATATCAACTGTTCCACTTTCATTGTTCACTGTGCCT
>JAAYPA010000100.1 GCA_012520055.1 Mollicutes bacterium | reverse complement strand
TAGCTATTACAATTGGAATAATTATTGCAATAGTTACTAAAATACGATATGTTTTTTTTCGATTTCTATTATCTTCCATAGTTTAATAATATACTATTATATAAATTATTTCAATAAAATAAAAAAAACTGACAATCATTGTATTGTAAACAATTTGTCAGTACTGATAGGATTTAAATCATATGTAGCAAATTCTTTTTTTAAATATAAAGGATAAGCTGCTGCTGCAATCATAGTAGCATTATCGGTACAATATCTCATTTTAGGTATCGATAAATTAACATTATATTCGTTAGCCAATTTTTCCATTTCTTTTCTTAGGTATTTATTGGCACTTACTCCCCCAGCAATAATTAATCTTTTTGAACCGGTTTTAAGTATGGCTTCTTTGGTTTTTCGTATGAGCTGTTCTATAGCTACTTCTTGAAAAGAAGCCGCAAGATCATACTTATTGATTTCACTACCTCTTTGTCTTTCATTATGTACTAAATTTATCACAGCACTTTTTAAACCACTAAAAGAAAAATTTAATTCTTTATTTAACACTGAGCGAGGTAATTCATAATTGGGTTTTCCTTGCTCTGCATATTTTTCAATATTGGGACCGCCCGGATAAGGCAAATTTAAAACTTTAGCTACTTTATCATACACTTCACCAATAGCATCATCTAAAGTCGCTCCCAAAACATTAAATTTATAATCATCTTCCATTAAAATAAGTTCAGTATGTCCCCCACTGACTACTAAAGCCAGTAGTGGATATTCTAATTTTTCTTCTAAATTATTAGCATAAATATGTCCGGCTAAATGATTAACTTTAATAAGGGGTTTGTTATATACAAATGATAATGTTTTAGCAAATTCAACACCAATTAATAAACTACCTAGTAATCCCGGTGCGTATGTGACGGCTATCGCATCAATATTATCCATTGTTAAATCTGTTTTACTAAATAAATCTTCCATAACTAAAGTAATATTTTCACAGTGCATACGACTTGCTATCTCTGGTACTACGCCTCCATAGGAAGCATGAACATCTATTTGACTTAAAACTGTTGTTGCTCTATCTTCTAGACCATTTTTAACTATAGATAAACTTGTTTCATCACAACTTGTTTCAACCCCTAGAATATATACATCTTTTATTTTAGATCACTTCTTTCCATGATGATAGCATTTTCATTTTCATAGTATTTTTCTCTTCTGGCTATTTCCATAAAATTAAATTTTTTATATAAATTAATAGCCGGAATATTAGATTCTCTAACTTCTAAGATAACCGGTTTACTAACTTCATCAAATAAATAATCCAATAACAAACTAGCTATTCTTTGATTACGATACTGAGAATCAACTACTAGATTTAAGATTTCTACTTTATCTAAATCTAAAATATGTAAAAAACCCAAGATTTTATCATTTTCTTTATAAACATAAATTATTTCATATTCTTTTAAATTATTTATATGAAATAATTCTTTAAATTTAGGATTTACTTCCTGTCCTAAATTTTCGATATCATTAATATCTTCTTTACTATATTTACTTATCATGACAATGCCTCTATCTTCTTTATATATACAGGATTAACGTTATGAGGATTAATTCCTTCTTTATCTTTTAAATAATCATATATTTTTTCGATATCTATATGTTCGTTAAGGATTACTATATAATTAGGATATTTTTTTAATAATTCTTCAAATTCATCATTATTTAAATAAGCAATATCATTAATTAGTTTATTATTTTCAAAAATACCATAATATTTTCCTTTACGATCAGAAACAATAACGATTTTATTTGAAATAACATCGTTTAAACTTAAAGCTTCAATACTGGTAATAGTCTTTATTTTAGCTTTTAAAGTATATGCTAAAGTTTTTGCAACGGTAACACCGATTCTTACTCCCGTAAATGAACCTGGCCCATTAACTACTATTATTTCATTTATTTCTTTTATCTTTATATTACTTTCTTCTAAAACTTTTTGAATAGTAGGTACTAAATTCGTACTATGGTTATTACTCGAAGATATTTCTTTATTTAAATTTAATTTTCCATCTTTTAATAAACCGACAATAACAGATTCATTAAATGTACTTATAAATAAAGTGTTCATACAATCACTCCAAACAATGCTAATTATAATATATTTTAAAAAGAATAAAAACCTCTTTAAGAGGTTATAGGACAGAATTAACTAAATCTTCGTATTTCTCACCATATGGTTTTAATATTATTACTCTTGTATCTTCATCAATTACTTTAAATTTAATATCTAATCTTTCTTTTGGTAAATGATCTTCAATTAAATCTGCCCATTCAATAATACTGACGGCATCCTTATTAAAGTAATCTTGTAAGCCTAAAGTAGAAGGGTCTCCTTCTAAGCGATAGACATCCATATGATATAATGGCATTTCGCTATTAGTATATTCTTTTATTAAAGTAAAGGTCGGACTGGTAATTGTATCCTCAATACCTAAAGATTTGGCAAAGCCTTTTACAAATACCGTCTTACCGCTACCTAGTTCTCCTATTAAACAAATAACCATTCCCGGAAATTTTTCAGATTCGATATTTTCTGCTAATTCCATTGTGTCTTCTATACTTTTAGAAGTATATTTATAATCCATTTCTATCTCACCTATTTTTATTATATATAAATTATTTTTTTAAGTAAACCCTAAAAGAGCTCATTTGAATAAAATGTTGGTTGTGATGTCAAATTAACACCCAAACTTTTTAAAGCTTTTAAATCTCCATTTTGGACAATATAGGTAGAATGAACATCACAATTCTTTAATTTATCGGCATTTTGCAATGCCTTTGCTATCATGGGATTGGTAACAGAACAAATTGAAAGTGCTATTAATACTTCTTGTAAAGATAGTTGCGTTAATCCTTTACGCATCTTTAAAATTGGTTCCAAAATTGTCGGACTTAATAAATCAATTTCATCTGGTATCTTAGTTAGCACTTTCATAGCATTAATTATTAAACTACTAGCCGGAGATAAAAGCTCGTTTTCTCTACCGGTAATAATTTTACCATTTTGTAGCTGAATAGCCATGGCATGTTTTTGACATTGTTGAGATTTTTCAATAGCTGGTTTTACTACTTTTAAATAGTTCTCATCTATATTTATTTCCGTTAATAATAATTTTATACGTTGAACACTATCATAATCACAAAGACCTTGCTTAAAATTAGCTTGCTCAGTATAATATCTTCTGACAATTTCTTTTTTGGCAGCTTCTTCTACGATTTCATTATTAACAATTCCTTCGGCTACCATATTAATTCCCATATCAGTTGGGGAATGATAAATATCCTCTTTAGCTATTTTATTTAAAATATTTTTTAAAATTGGAAAAGTTTCAATATCCCGATTATAATTAATAGCTTGAATATTATATTTGGCCAAATGGAAGGGATCAATCATATTGACATCCTTGCGATCAGCCGTAGCTGCTTCATAAGCCATATTGACCGGATGTTTTAATGGTAAATTCCAAACCGGAAAGGTTTCAAATTTAGCATATCCGGCATTAACTCCTCTTTTATGTTCATGATAAAGTTGACTTAAACAAGTAGCCAGTTTCCCTGACCCGGATCCCGGAGCGTTAACTAAAATTAATTTTTTAGTTGTTTCAATATAGGGATTGGCTCCATATCCTTCATCACTAACAATTATTTCTATATCAGTTGGATATCCTTTAGTTGCTGTATGGATATAGGTTTTAATATTATGTCTTTCTAATTTTTTTATAAAACTATCAACACTTGGTTGATTTTTATATAAAGTGATAACCACACTATTTACGGAAAAACCTTCTTTGACAGCATTATTTATTAAATTTAACATTTCAGTATCATAGGTAATACCATATTCCGATCTGGTCTTACTTCTTTCAATATCATTTGCATTAATACAAAAAATTATTTCCAAATCTTTTTTAAGTTCCGAAAGTACTTGTATTTTAGCATCAGGTTCAAAGCCAGGAAGAATTCTGGCAGCATGGGTATCATAAAATAATTTACCACCAATTTCTAAATAAAGTTTATCAAATAACTTTACTTTTTCCTTAATTTTCTTACTTTGAATTTTAACATATTTTTTACAATCAAATCCTACTTTCATAATTAACACTACCTCTACCATTTTAGAATATCATAAAAAAAAGAAAATAGCTTAATCAAAATTTTTAATTTGTAAGAAAAAAATTAAAATGTCGAATATATCAGCAAATAAAAACGTCAAGCTATTTAAAATCACTTGACTTTTTTTAGACAAAAAAAATATTGGCAATTACCTATTTTAGCTTATTCAACTATCGTCGGCGTGTAAGTGCTTAACTGCTCTGTTCGAGATGGGAAGAGGTGTTTCCACTTAGCTATCATCACCAATAAAGGATTTTGTCCTTTAAAAACAAGATAATGTCTCATCAAAAATATGATTAAATCCTCGATCTATTAGTACTAGTCACCTCAACATATTACTATGCTTCCAGCTCTAGCCTATCAACCTTGTAGTCTACAAGGGATCTTCATCATAAATGAATGGAAAACTCATCTTGAAGTAGGCTTCTCGCTTAGATGCTTTCAGCGATTATCCCTTCCATACATAGC
>JAAYPA010000112.1 GCA_012520055.1 Mollicutes bacterium | reverse complement strand
TATAGGACTAAAGTCTCGGAGGGGAATCTTGACATAAAGGCAAATTTACATTACTTGGTATAAAAGGGAAAAACTCCTGGATTTCGTGGGACACAGAGCAGAAGAATGATTGATATTTTAGAAAAATGCGAGGGTGTTTATGAAGTTACAAAGATTAAGCAAAATAATGTTTCTGTGCACTGTCATAGGGATAAATGGTAGCGTTTTAGCCGCACCGCCTAGTGACGAGATATTGCAGCAACAAGAAAGCATCATTCAACAAAAAGAACAGGAGCTTGCGGCAAAACGCGTTGAAGCAGAGCGGGAAAGACAAAGCAAACGACAGATGACAACTATCCATAAACAGAAAAACAATCTTGCCGGTTTTAGCTTGCCGGAAGAGCAGAACAGTTTTAAAATAGAGCACTTTTACTTGAAAGCAGATCGGTTTGCCCATAAATTTGGCTGGATCAACGAGTACCTTCAGCAATTCGCCGGCCAGAGAATTGGTGTACAAGGCATTAATATGTTGATGAACAAAATCAATACTGAGATCGTTGACCGCGGGTATGTAACAACCAGAGTGTATGTGGAAGAGCAAGACCTGTCACGGGGCAGGATGTTTTTTACGTTGGCACCAGGTACAATCGCCAACATCCGCTTTGCTGATCCCGGTACCTGGGGAACATATGGCAATGCTTTACCTATGGGCAAAGGAAGTCTGCTCAATATCAGGGATATCGAGCAGGGATTGGATCAAATGAAGTACATCCCTTCCCAGGATGTGGATATTAAAATCGAACCGGCTCAAGAAATGGGACAAAGCAACCTGGTCATTCATGTCAAAAGGAGTAAACCATGGTCGCTGGTCTTTACGCTGGATGATTCCGGCACCAAAGAAACCGGCAAAATGCAAATGTCGACGGCGTTGGAGCTAGATCAGCTACTTTCAGCAAATGATTTATTCTATATTTCCTGGAATAGTGATGCCGAGCAAGCCGGAGAACGAAAAGGCACACGGGCAAACAGCATCTTTTACTCAATCCCATTTGGCAATGACCGTGTCTCCTACAGCCACTCCCATAACGAATACCGTCAAACAGTTACTAATGCTGTGCTTCCCTTTATCTCTTCCGGGGAATTTAGCAGTGACCAACTGAGTATCAGCCATTTATTGCAGAGAAACCAAACCAGCAAAACCGACCTGGAGTTTGCTATTCTTCATAAAAAGCGCCGCAGCTATATAAACGGTACCGAAATAGAAGTGCAGCGACAGGATACTACCGCCATACAAACAGGAGTGTCCCACCGGCAATATATTGGCAAAAGCGTTTTAGACGCATCTCTGAAATGGCAAAAGGGTGTACCGTGGTTTAAAGCAGTGCCCGGGCCAACCGATGACCTGAAAGGCGAGGCTACAACGCAGTACAATATGTTTTTATGGGGCCTCAGCGTTACCGCACCTGTTGATTATGGTAAATTTACCGGACAATACAATTTGAACGTTCGCGGTCAGGCGACAGGCGACCGAATTTACGGTTCCGAGTTTATCAGTATTGGCGGACGCTACAGTGTCAGAGGCTTTGACGGGGAACAAACCTTATCTGCCGAAAACGGTATTGTCATTAGGAACGAACTTCGCTTTCCGCTTGCGCCCAGTCATCAATTGTATACAGCTGTCGATTATGGAAAAGTGAGCGGTCCGGCGACAGCATACTTGTCAGGCACTGAGCTGGTAGGCGGCGCCGCTGGCTTCCGGGGCAAAGTCGGTGAATTTCAATATGACGTGTCGGTAGGCTGGCCGCTCAAAAAGCCAAAGGGTTTT
>JAAYPA010000105.1 GCA_012520055.1 Mollicutes bacterium | reverse complement strand
TTATTACTATTCCGAACCTAAAATTAATAATGTCAGCCCAAATAGAGGCAGCATCCTGGGCGATAACATAATTACAATTACCGGGGAGCAATTCTACCCCGGAGCTGTAGTTAATTTCGGTTACTTTGATGAGGCAAATAAATTTGTCTCTGTGACAGAGGAAGTCCGGGAATTAATAGTTTTAGATAGCAAGACTATCAAGCTTCGGCTGCCCCAATTGAAAGAAGGTGAGATCCTAAGACCTGAGGGCTACCTGGTACAGGTAGTAAACACTGATAACAGGTCTACCACCTGGGCTAAAAATTTTCAATACAGAATACCGGATTTGGAAAAGAAGATCAAAATTCACTCGGTGAATCCCGCTATCGGACATGTAGATGGAGGGACAAAGGTTGCCATCAGGGGGGAAAACTTTCATCCGGATGCAGTCGTGCACTTTGGTTGGGAAAAAGCGGATATTCAGGCTATTAATGATCGCGAAATAGTGGTTATTATTCCCCCCAATTTAGCCGGCGAATATGTGGTGACAGTCAGCAATTATGCGGATACCGGGACCGACACTTGGGAATCCTTTGAATACCTTGACCCCAGCAGTTTCCCAAAGATTATGGGTGTTTTCCCCGAAGTAGGTCCTGCCAAAGGCGGTACTAATATTATCATCACCGGCATTGGTTTTTGGAATGGAGCAAAGGTCTATATAGGCGGCCGAATTGCCGAAGATGTGGAAATTTATCATACCTATATTACGGCCAAGACTCCTGCCAGTGATAAGGCGGGGCCTGTTGATGTCATGGTAATTAATCCTGACGGAGGGGCAGATACCCTTTTTGATGGTTTTACTTATAAGTTTCCTGATAGCGAGCCTAAAATTACTTCCGTGAACCCCAATAAAATACCTGCAACAGGTGGTTCCATCGTTACTATTAAGGGGGAAGATTTTAGAAAAGAAGTTGTTGTCTATTTTGGTACCGAAAAAGCCGAGATTTTGGAATTTATAGAGCCCGATACAATTATTGTTAAAGCCCCGCCCTATACCCTTGGAGAAGATGGTATTGTGGATGTGACAGTTCTAAACCGGGACGGAGGTATTGCCCAATCCCTAGACGAGAGTCAGCAAATACACTACTATTCCGCAAAAAGCGAGCCGATTATTGATAGTATTACTCCGAAAAGAGGTCCGGCGGCAGGTGGCACCCGAGTAATAATTGAGGGGGATGGCTTTAGCAGCAAAGGTGTTAAAGTTTATTTTGGGGGTAGGGAAGCTACTTTGGCGGAGGATGCACCCCTGAGATACGACCGGTTGGAAGTCATCACTCCGCCGGGAGTACCGGGGTCGGTTGTTCATGTAACTGTGATGAATACCCATCAGGATGCTTTAGGTAGTGCCACCCTTTCTAATGCCTATACCTATGATGCCTCAAAACCGGTTATTGACAGTATTGCCCCCAACCAGGCAACCTACTTAGGAGGTACCTTAATTACTATTAGGGGATCAGGATTTACTAAAGCGGGAGCTGAGGTTTATATAGGTGAATGGCAAGGGGAGGAAGTAAGGGTGATTGATTCTGAAACAATTACCTT
>JAAYPA010000018.1 GCA_012520055.1 Mollicutes bacterium | reverse complement strand
CGAAATAAAGTAAATGGTTTCTAAGGTGGTAAACCTTAGCTTCCATATCTTGTCTCTGACAAGATATATAGGAAGTTATGAATAATGACAAAGCCACTTTTGTGCTATTTTCAATATTCATAAGATAAGGAGGTGTAATCTATATGGAATTATCTTATTCATTACATTTAGGAAATGATAAGAACAAATCTATTAAAGCAAGACAAGAAGCAAAGAATACTCCATCAGGAACAACATCTAAAAATAATAACGCTATTCAAAATGTTAAGCAATTAGGAAAAGTTAATCATCATAACTTAAGACAATATGATAATAATCAAGAATTAATAAAAACTATCAAAGGTTCAAATGATATTGTTAAAGATGTTAAAAAGCTATATTTAGATTTATTTGATGAAGCAAGATTAGAATATAATAATAAACAAACTAGAGATGATAGAAAAATAGACAATTATTTTAATAAGATAAGTAATGATACAAAACATGATCTTGCTTGTGAGATAGTTATTGAACTTGGAAATATGGAATATTGGGATGAGAAAAGTTTAGAATACAAGTATCAAATGACACAAGTATTTGAACAACAACTAGAAGACATACAAGAAATTGCTCCAGACTTTTATATAGCAAATGCTACTATACATTTTGATGAACATTCTCCACATATGCATATAGTTGGAGTTCCGGTAAAAGAAAATTGTAAAACTGGTTTATCAAGACAAGTTGGTAAAACTTTTATCTTTACAAAAGAATCATTAGTAGTTATTCAAGATAAAATGAGAGAAAGATGTATTGATGAATTTAATATTGCTTATGGTATGGATTCAAAGTTAAAAGAAAAACAAAAAGGTAAAAACAGAGATATTACTCCATATGAAAGAAAACTCTTTAATGAAAGAGTAAAAGGTCTTAAGCAAGAAATATCTAATCTTGAAAATGAAGTATCTGGTTTAGAAGATAATAAAAAATCTATCAATAAGCAAATAACTAAACTTAATAAAGATAAAGATGATATAAGTGATGAAATTGATAAAAAGAAAAGACTTAATAATAAAATAGTTATTAAATCTAAAAATCAATTATTAGATGAAAATAAAAAATTAAAAGAAGAAAATGAATATTTAAAGAGTATTAACTACCAAACTGAAACTAGATACAACGATTTAAAAGAAAAAACTGATTATCTTATTTATCACTTAAATAAAATAATCAAAAAATTACCTAAATTCATTCAAGAATTAATTGATAGATTATTTAATTACAACAATATAAATCTTAATTTTTTTAAACAACAATATGATCCTGAAGTTATAAGAAAGAGAGAAAAATCATTTAATGGGTTTAGTTTATTTAATAAAAAAGAAATTGATAAAGCAACCAAACATATTAATGATGAAATGGATGAGTATGCTGAAGAATTTTACGAAACTAGAAAGTCAAAAGATGATGAACTAGAAAGATAATTAAAAGAAAGTTGGTGATAATATGCTTACGATAAATTGGAAGCAAATATATGAATTCAATTCAAATGATAATAAACAATGGATATTGATTCTTTATGATATATCACAAAATCATTATGTTGGAGTACCTGTTTATAACGAACAAAAAGAAAATAGTATTCATTTAAAATCTATTAACAAGTATGTAGTATTAAATGAAATAACTGATTATAATCGCTCTAATATTAAAAGATGCGTATATATAAAAGGTAAACCAATTAAAATAACTAATAAAGAATTTGATGATATTTTATTAAAATCTAAAATTACTTTTTTAAACTATGTTAAAGATAATACAAATAATGATCCAGATGGCATATCATATAATAAGTGGTGCAAAGATAAACTAGAACTAATAAAGAAAAAAGATGATGATACTACTAGTTTAAAAGTTGGAGCTATATATTGGGTAGATTTAGGGTATAATATTGGTAGTGAATTAAGAAAATTAAGACCAGCAATATTATGGAGAAGTGCATCAAATAAAAAAATGTGGACTGCTATACCACTTACTTCAAAACATAAAGATGATAATTATTATTTTCATTATGATTTAATAGATGAAAAATTAGGTACTGCAAGATTAGAAAATTTAATCAATATTAGTTCTAATAGAATTAGAGAACCTTATTATATAAATAACAAAATAGCGACTATTACTAAAAAAGATAATGACGCGATCTTAAAAATAATAAAAAAGTATTATGCTTTTGAAGAAATAAAAGAAACAACCAGAATACATAGAAATCAAAATACTATTTATAATAAATCTAAAGAAAAGCGAGAAAAAGTATTGACTTAAGCATTCAAAATGTTATAATTAAAGTACTTTAGATTGTTGCAGGTGTATTTATACACTTGGTAGAAGTATTTCAAAAGGAAGAGTTTATCTCTTCCTTTTGCTTTGTATATGAATAAAGGTGGTTTTAAATGCCACTTTTATTTTTTTTATTCTGCTTTAGAAATAGTTGCTCTACTTAATTTTAAATATTGACCATTAGATAAGTTAATAGATGCTCTACCATTAAAGTTATCATTATCAACTATATCACTAGCACTTACAGGGCCAGTCATAATTGACCAATATCCACTACCAATGCTTTCAACTACATATTTTCCTGGATCAATATCAACTCCAACTTTATAGTATCCACCTTGATTCCAATTACTTTGATCATTCAATATTTCATAAATTTCTTTAGCACCTTTAACGCCTAGTTTTTCAAATGCCGAAACATTTATTAAAACTCCTCTTGTTTCAAGATTACCAACTGAATGAACTTTTACGTATCCAAAGCTGTCAAAGTTTTCATTATCTACTATATTTCCAGCTCCATCTTTTTCACAATAATATGAACCACTTCCACTAAATTTAACAAAAGCATATTCTCCAGCAGGAATATCTCCTTGAATATAACTTCCTGTATCAAATGCTAGTTTTTCATCAAATAATGCTGATATTTTTACTATCATTTTTTCTGATTCAGTTAGTTCTTTTGTTTCTTGTTTTTCAGTCGATGAAGAATTAGAAGAGTTTGAACTAGAATTATTATTGCTATAGTTATTATCATTAGAAGATGATGAACCACATCCAGTAATAGTGAATACCATTAATAATATTAGAGCAACAGATAAAATTTTTTTCTTCACAAGAACACTCCTTTCATTTTTAATTATATCACATAAACTTCAAGCAGACGACATATTTTTTAAATTTTTTATGAAATAATTTTACTAGAAAGGAAGTGATGTACTTTGACTAGTAGATATTCTAAAGAACAATTATCACTAATTGTTAGAAAAAATATAAAGAAATATCGTTTAATGAGAAAGTACACACTTCAAGAACTTGCAGATTTAACTGGACTTACTCATGGTTATGTTAGAGATTTAGAGTGTTTATCAATAGATAAAACACCATTACTAGAAACAATTGGCAAATTTGCTGATGCTTTAGAAATAGATATTAGACAATTATTTGATGATTCAAAATAAAACTATTGATATTTTGTAATTATGGTATAATTAAGATAGATTTCGTATCATTCAATAGAATGATACTTTTTTGTTAGGAGGTTTTAAAATGAGTAATACTAATAATGATGTTACTATTGGTGGTAAGTGGAAAATACTAGATAAACAATATCAGGGAGACTTAACTTTTAATAAAACAAATGGGATTATAATATTATCAATTTATTATAAGAATAATGAAGAATTTTTGGCTTGGATGGATAAACCAACAGAAATAACTACTATAACAGGAAAATTAAATCAGGAGATTAAATGTACTTTGGTAGATTGTCAGATTGTAAAGAGACATTCTGATGGTTTTGTTCGACATCATATAGTGATATTTGCAAAAAATATGTTTATTAACATTTCTAAATCAGAAAAGTCAGATATTAAATTTAATGAAGTTCATTTTCAAATTCCAAATATAATTAAGTGGTCACAGTTAAGCGGTTTTGAATATATGGTTGATCCTTCTTATACATTTAAAATAGGATACAAATTTAAAGACACAATATCAGAAAAAATAGATGATAACACTACCATTGAGTTTGTTCCAGTATTTGGAAAATTTAATTTTGATATGCAAATTGAAAGTTTGGACATTTCACAACATGTTGAGGTAAGAATTAAAAAGAAAGAAGAAAAGTCATATGAAGAAATTTTTAAAGACTTTGATATGATTATGAACCTAATAACATTAGCAACAGGTTTAAAAATTAATGTTTCATTAGTACAAGGTATTAATTATAAAAAATATACTGCTAAAGTTGGTAAAAAATATAATTATATAAAATATGAAATAATAAAAAATACAATGAACAATTTATCAACTAGTAATCCTGATAAACTAGGAAGTATTAGAAACTTTTTATTTAATCTTCAAGAATTTGCATCTACGGATAAATTAAAAAAATGGTTTAATACATATCAAGATTATAATAGCATTTATAATTTATATAACTTAGGAATTAATAATGATATCCCAGATGAGATAAAATTTTGCAACTTAATGCAAGCATTGGAATTAATGCATACAAAAAAATATAAAAAACCAGACAAGTTTTTTAAACATATTGAAGAAAAATTCAAGGATAATAAAGAAATAATTGATTTAATAGAAAAGAATCCAGATCAAGTTGGCAGCAGCTATATAATTTTAAAAAATCGCATTATTGATATTTTTATAAATGATTTTAAGCTTACAACTAAAGAAAACATTATAGATAAAATAGATGACTTATCAACTAGATTTTCTGATACGAGAAATTACTATACACATTATGATGATGCAAAAAAAGATAAATGTCTTGTTGGAAAGAATTTAAAATATGGTATATACATTCTTGACTATTTAGTATCTAATTATATTTTACAAAATTTAGGATTTAATATTGATGAAATTAATTCAAAGAAAGATTTAGTATTAAATGATATTCATAATGAAGAAATGATAGATAAGATTATTAAAAATGAAAGGGTTAGTTAGTGTATGAAACAATCGAATAATGAAGTTGTAATTTCAATATCTTTAATAACTGTTAAATGTCAATGGTGGTTATCAGCATTAAATGAGCAAATAAAACGAGTAGAGAAAAAAATGAATTCGCCTATATATGAAGAACAAGTGCAAAGAATTGCAGATGATCATTTTTTGAAAATATCACTAAAAAAACTATGTGAATGGTTAACTGAATTTGATAAATATGTAGAAGAATTTGAAGATATATTAAAAAAATTGAATTCATTGTATAATATTAAATTATTGAGAGATGTTTCTGAACATGAAGTTGATTATTATAAACAAAAAGGTAATAAGCAAAATAAATTTATTAATAAAGATTATAATCAACCAATAATAAGACCGTTAATAATAAATGAGGTTTATTATATTGGTGGAAAAATTAATATTAATGATTTAAAATCTATATTAGAAGAATTAAAAACAATACTAAATAATAATAATTATAATTTTAAATTTGAAGCAATATCTGTATTAGATAAATTAATGGAGGAACGAATAGCTTAAAAAGTATTCCACTTATCAAAAAAATATGGTATTATTATTTTAGTGATTAGTTGTTTATCAACTTTTACTTTAGGGTTTCAGATAACCTTTGTTATCGCCCCAGTAAAGATATTGAGCGAACCTTTTAGTAGAAAGTTCGTTTTTTTTTGTTAAAAATAGTATATAATTATGATGGGTGTGGTAAGATGAATAAACCAAAATTGGAATTTGTACCAGTTGTT
>JAAYPA010000127.1 GCA_012520055.1 Mollicutes bacterium | reverse complement strand
AGACGCAGTTATTAAGGATTTTTTAATAACTGCCTCCGATGGTAAAAGCTACCATACCATGCACTACAATCTCGATATGGTTATCAGTGTGGGATATAGGATCAAATCCCAGATCGCCACACGATTCCGCATCTGGGCTACTGAGCGGCTCAAGGAATACCTGATCAAGGGCTTCACCATGAATGACGAACTGCTCAAAGAGGCCGGAGGCGGTTCCTATTTTGATGAACTTCTGGCCCGGATCAGGGATATCCGCTCCTCGGAAAAGGTCTTCTGGCGTAAGGTGCTGGATATCTATGCCACCAGCATCGACTATAATCCTAGGTCCGATCTATCGCGTGAGTTTTTCAAGGTCATCCAAAACAAGATGCACTGGGCGAGTCATGGCCATACTGCCGCCGAGATCATCTATCAGCGGGCTGATGCCGGCAAAGCCAATATGGGGCTCACCAACTGGCCGGGAACCCAGCTCCGTAAGGCAGATACTGAAATAGCAAAGAACTACCTGAACCAAGAAGAACTGGATCTCCTGAACAGAATTGTGAGCATGTATCTGGACTTCGCCGAGCTTCAAGCCCTGAACAGAACTCCGATGTACATGAAAGATTGGATATCCAAGCTGGATGAGTTCCTGAAGCTAAGCGGCAGGGATATTCTCGTGCATGCCGGCTCCATCGCCCACGAAGACGCGATCCAGAAAGCCCGGCTGGAATATGAAAAATGGCATCATGAGCAGCTTTCAGAGCCGACCGCAGCAGAAAAGCACTTTGTGGAAGCCCTGCAGGAAGTAAAACAGATTACTAAACAGTTCAAGCCCAAGAGAAAGAAATGAGTGAATATAAAATAAAAGCCCCCAGAAAGCTTATCGAAGTGGCCCTGCCCCTCAAAGAGATCAATGAAGCCTGTGTTCGTGAAAAATCCATACGCCATGGTCATCCCTCCACCTTGCATCTATACTGGGCAAGGCGTCCTCTGGCTGCCGCCAGGGCGGTGCTCTTTGCTCAATTGGTCAATGACCCCGGCTGGGATGAAGAACTGCAGATAGGCTACAAGCGCAAAGCGGATGCCAACCGCAAGCGGGAAGAGCTGTTTGAGATCATCCGGGAACTGGTGAAGTGGGAGAATACCAACAACGAGATAGTGCTGGAGAAAGCCCGGTCTGAGATCCGTAAAAGCTGGAAAGTAACCTGCGAACTCAATAAAGACCATCCCCAGGCATCCGAGATATTCAATCCAGACAAACTGCCCGCCTTCCATGATCCCTTTGCCGGTGGCGGCTCCATCCCGCTGGAAGCCCAGCGCTTGGGATTGGAAGCCTGGGCAAGCGACCTCAATCCTGTGGCAGTGCTGATAAACAAGGCCATGATCGAGATACCGCCCAAGTTTGTGGGACATAGACCCATTGGTCCTATTCCTCAGTGCGATCAACAGAAAGAGATCTCTGTTAGCTGGCCCGGAGTTACAGGTCTGGCAGAAGATGTGCGTAGATATGGACATTGGGTACGGCAGGAAGCTTTTAAGCGTATAGGGCACCTCTATCCCCCCATCAAAATCACCGAAGAGATGATAACAGAACGGCCTGATCTCGTACAATATCGAGGGAAAGAACTGACAGTAATAGCTTATATCTGGGCAAGAACCGTGAAAAGCCCCAATCCACTCTACTCCCACGTGGATGTACCACTTACATCTACTTTCCTGTTATCGGATAAAAAGGGTAAGGAAGTCTATGTTGAGCCAATTATTGATGGAGATAAATACGAGTTCAAAGTACGGGTTGGTATGCCTGATGATATTGATGTCATCAAGAAAGGAACAAAAGCAGCGGGTAGATCGTCAAACTTCATATGCCTCCTCTCAAATACTCCCATTGATGGTAAGTATATTAAGGCTGAAGGGCAAGCAGCCAGGATAGGTTCTAAGCTGATGGCTATTGTTGCTGAAGGAAAGAGCTGTAGAGTATATCTTTCTCCAGACGAGCATCAGGAAATTATAGCAAAATCCGCAGTTCCTT
>JAAYPA010000099.1 GCA_012520055.1 Mollicutes bacterium | reverse complement strand
CCTCTAGCAATATGGGAATCATATTTATCATCCATATTTTCCACAAAATCTTTAGCTTGAGCTATTTCTATAGCTCTTTTTAATTTATCACGATTATCTTTGTTATCGCTATCACCATAAGCAACATTTTCTTTAATCGTGCCACTAAACATTCCGGCTTTTTGAGGAACATAACCCATTTTCGTATGTAAGAAATCCTGCTTATAATTTTTAACATCAATATCATTAATCAAGACTGTTCCGTCAGTGACATCATAAAATCTTGGTATTAAATTAATTAAGGTTGACTTACCGCTTCCGGTTGAACCGATTATGGCAAAAGTTTCACCGGGATTAATAATAAATGATATATTTTTAAGCATATATTCGGAAGCATCAGGATATTTAAAAGAAACATTATTAAATTCAACTTTTCCTTTAACTTTGTTTAAATCTCGATTAATATCACCATCGATAATTTTGGATTCAGTATTAATGACTTCGTTTATTCTGGTAGCCGAAACACTGGCTCTTGGGTAAATAATAAAGATCAAAGCCATCATAACAAATGACATTAAAACCATCATAGCGTAAGTTGAAAATACCACCATATCACTAAAGACATTTAATTTATCTAAAATACCGGCTTCTTCAATCAAATACGCTCCGATAAAATAAATACCTAAAGTTAATAAATACATAGTTAAATTTAAAACCGGTTGCATAGTCGACATCATTTTTTGGACAAAAGTCTGAATCTTAGTTAAATTATTATTAACATTCGAAAATTTATTTTCTTGGTAATCTTCGGCATTAAAAGCCCTAATAACTCTGATGCCTAAAAGATTTTCTCTGGTTACTCCATTCAATTTATCAATAGCGTTTTGGACTTTCTTAAATTTAGGTAAAACAAAGATTACCATAATTACAATATAAATCAAAACAAATAACACCGATCCGGCAGTAAGTGATGTCCACTTCCAACTTTTATCAACTATTTTTACAATAGCCCATAAAGCAAGAATCGGAGATTTAAATATTATTTGCATACCCATTGATAAAAACATTTGAATCTGCATAATATCATTGGTTGTTCTGGTAATTAAACTATTGGTGGAAAAAGTTTTAATTTCTTCCATATTAAATTTTTCAACTTTCGAAAATAGTCTTTTTCTTAATCTAAAAGAAAATGATGAAGAAATGAAGGCACTTAAATAACCTACAATAATAGCTCCAGTCAAACTACCTAAAGTACAAAGTAGCATAAATCCACCTTTAATTAAAATATCACTAATCTTACTTCCCGGAGTTTGCACTAATTTAGTAATTTCCGACATATATTCCGGTGCTCTTAAATCTAACCATACTTGAAAAATTATTAATAAGATAGATAGAAAAATAAGTAATATTTCTCTTCTACTTAATTTTTTTAAAAGTTTTAACATATACTCTCCCTTCGATTAAAAAAGAAGTTTAACAAAAATATACTTCTTCATTAATATATTCTATACATATATTATTATCCATTTTTTCTTTAGTAACAGGATCAAATAATTCATCCAGATAATTTTTTTGATATAAATCACCTAAAGTTATTTTACCTTCACATTCCTGCTTCAAATAACACTCTAAAGCTCTTTCTTTAATTTTTTTATGCAAAACAAGATAAAGTTTATTTTCATGACTTTGTTTAGCTTTATAGGCTGACATTCCTAAAATAATAATACTTATTGCTGCTATAAAATAAATCAAATGATTTAATTTAATTTTTTTCATGGTAATACTCCTTTATAAATTTATCGCGAAATTTTAATAATTGGTCATTTTTAATTGCTTCTCTAATTTCTTTGGTTAAATTTATTAAAAAATTAATATTATGAATTGATAATAATCTTGCGCCAAAAGTTTCTTCAGCTACGATTAAATGTCTGATATAACTTTTCGTATAGTTCTTACAAGCATAGCAATTACAATTTTTGTCTACCGAAGAAAAGTCTTCTTTATATTTAGCATTACGTAAATTTATTTTACCATTTTTAGTATAGGCATGTCCATGTCTTGCTAGGCGGGTTGGTATAACACAATCAAAAATATCTACGCCTCTAATTACTCCTTCAATAATATCAATAGGATCACCTACTCCCATTAAATATCTTACTTTATCCTCTGGCATATAAGGAGCAGAATACTCGATAGCTTTATACATATCTTCTTTTGATTCATTATCGTTAGCTACTCCACCTATAGCATAACCATCAAAATCAAGTTTAACAGTTTCTAAAGCAGAATATTTTCTTAAATTCTCATAGAAACCACCTTGAATAATACCAAATAAACTTTGATTTGGATTATTAAATGAATCCTTACAACGTTTAGCCCATCTTATAGTTCTTTCCAAACTGTTTTTTAAATAATCATAATCAGCTGAAGCTGGAGGACATTCATCAAAACACATAGCGATATCACTATCCAGTTTATTTTGAATTTCCATAGATTTTTCCGGAGTTAAAAATAATGTATCACCATTAATATGACTTTTGAAGGTAACTCCATCTTCAGTAATATTTTTAGGCTCAGCTAAACTAAATACTTGAAAACCACCACTATCTGTTAAAATTGGTCCATCATAATTCATAAATTTATGTAGGCCACCAGCTTTATCTATTATATTTTCTCCAGGTCTTTGCCATAAATGATAAGTGTTAGCTAAAATAATTCCAGCTCCCATTTCTTTAATTTCTTCCGGGGATAAAGTTTTAACAGTTGCTTGGGTGCCTACTGGCATAAACATAGGTGTTTCATATTCCCCGTGGTTAGTTTTTATTTTACCCAGTCTTCCCTTAGTATTTTTTTCTTTTTTTAATAATGTATATTCTACTTTCATAATATCTTCCTTTTACCCTTTATCATTATAACATTTTTTCTTAATGAAAAAAATAATAACCGAAGTTATTATTTTAAAAAATTACCTTAAATGGATCGCTAGTACTACCTGTTCCTGTAATTTTAACATCTCCGTTTATTGATATAACTGGACGAATTCCAATTGTATTTCCTACTAAATCATTATTTAAGGTTCCATCTGCTCCAACTGATCCCATATACATAGGACCAGAAAACCAACCATAAAATGGTGAAATAGTGAAAAATTTCTGATTAGTATATAAATAATTGGTAGTATTATTTTCCCAAATTACTAAACCCGCCATAGATGCTTCATCAGCAGTAATGAGTCCTACGGGATAAGTTAAAGTGCCATTACCAACAATAGTATCATTTACTGTGAATCGATCACCTTTTCGCCCACATCTTAAAGTAGGTGTTCGGTTGATAGCTAAACGATAATAGGCTGCATAGTAAGTATCTTGTGATTTTCCGTACCCTGGTCCAGTTGACTCTCCACCTTCTTCGCTTTGAAGCTTCCGATCATTACAAAATAAATTATCAACTATTTTATTTTCAGATAGATTTCCTTGAAATTTACTTACATACCAATTATCCAGTACCGTTTTAATATATATAGAATTAACATTACTAGTGGCCTGCGCTCTTGAGGTCGATGTACCACCTTTAGTTCCTCCATACATATAACCAAAATATTGATAATCGTTATTATAATCACTCCATCGATATGTACCTATTTGCGTAGTAGTACCTGTGGAATTAATTGTACAAGTATCATTTGGACATTCTCCGTTATATATCAGTCTTACCGAACCATCACCATTAATACGAATAATTTTCCACTGCATACCAGCAAAAATTAAATTATTATTTAGACCAGTTTTAGTACCTCGATAATAATAAGATGTCCCATAATCATCTTGCGAAGCATATATCCCACTAGCTCCATTTATAATGCCAAAATATTGACTTCCTTTGGCCTCGATTGCGGCGGCTCCACCACCTTGAGCTAAGATTTTATCTCTTAAAGTTAATTCATTAAAATAAACGTTACAAATAGTTCTTCCCATTTCTATTTCGGTAACATCGACAATCCATTTTGTGCCATTCCAAGTACCCGTTTATTTTCAGCTGGATGATAAAAAAAGCTTAAAAATCCAATAATAATTATTATAACTATGAAATTAAATAAAATAAACTTTATCTTCATTTCAATCTCCTTCTTATGGTAGCACCATGATATCAAAAAAATGTTCATTAATAATATGGCAATTTTCGGTAATTTTTATGATTATTAATACCCGGTAACCATATAAGGATTTGAACTAGTTCCACTACCTGTTACAGTTGTAGTATGTACTAATTTTATAATTAAAAAACAACCTATTAGGTTGTCTATTTAATAAACATGGCATCGCCAAAAGAAAAGAATCGATATTCATTATTTACAGCTTCTTCATAAGCTTTAAAAATATTATCTTTTCCTGCTAAAGCACTTACCAGCATTAGAAGAGTACTTTTAGGTAAATGAAAATTTGTAATTAATTTATCAACGGCTTTAAAATTAAATCCTGGGTAAATAAAAATGTTTGTTTCACCACTATCCGGAACAAATTTATCATGTTTTTGTCTAATGGTTTCCAAAGTCCTAACTGTTGTAGTACCAACAGCAACGATTGCTTTACCATTTTTCTTAACTTCATTTAAAATATCAGTAGCTTCTTTAGTAACAATATAATATTCACTATGCATTTTATGTTTAGTAACATCTTCTACATTGACAGGTCTAAAGGTTCCTAATCCGACATGTAAAGTTATCCTTACGATTTTAATACCTTTGTCAGTAATTTCCTTTAAAAGTTCTTCGGTAAAATGTAATCCTGCCGTAGGGGCAGCAGCTGATCCGTATTCCTTAGCATAGACTGTTTGATAACGGTCTTTTTCTTTAAGTTTTTCATGAATATAAGGCGGAAGAGGCATTGAACCTAAATGCTCAAGTATTTCAATTAGAATGCCTTCAAAAAGTAATTGAGCAAGAACTATTCCCTCTTCTTTAATTTCAATAACTTCTGCTTTAAGTTCTCCGTTACCAAAAGAAAGAATTGTTCCTATTTTTAATCTTTTTTGAGGTTTAGCTAAACATTCCCAAATATGATCTTTAATATTTTTTAAAAGTAAAAGTTCAATAACTGCACCTGTTTCTTCTTTAATTCCTATTAATCTAGCGGGAAGTACTTTTGTATCATTAATAACTAAAGCATCACCCACATTTAAATAATTTATAATATCCTTAAAATGATGATGCGATATTTCACCTGTTCTTTTATCTAAAACTAATAATTTAGAAGCACTACGATTTTCAAGTGGAGTTTGCGCTATTAATCTTTCTGGTAATTCATAGTTAAAATCTTCTGTTTTCATAATCTCACTTCCTTGCTTATTATACAAAAAAATAGCTTTGATAGCTATTTTTTTATATATTTATAAAATTTGTACTTGATATTATTATCTTCATTCTCCCCTAAAATAGAGATATCAAACTCAGTTTCAGAAAATCTTGGGAAATAAGCATCAGCTTTGGTAGTAGCTTCCACTTTGGTTATATATAAATATTTAGCATAAAGAAGCAATTGTTGATAAATAGACATTCCCCCTATAATAAAACATTCTTCATCAGAATGATTATTAACGTAATCTAAAGCTTCTTTAATAGTATGAACAACTAATGCTCCTTCAGCTTGATAATTTGAACTAGTAATTATAATATGTTTACGATTTGGTAATAAACTAGGTAATGATTCAAAAGTTTTTCGTCCCATTATTAAAGTTTTATTTAGGGTTACTTTTTTAAAAAATTTTAAATCGTTAGGTAAATGCCATAATAAGCCATTATCTTTTCCTATTTCGTAATTTTGACCTATGACAACAATTAATGATAAATTATCCATATTTTCTTTCTATTTCCTATATATTGGAAATTTTTTAGTTAAGGTTAATACCTTTTCACTACATACTTCAAGTGTTTCTTGATTATTATTATTTTTAAGAACATCAGATATTATTTTGCCTATAAATTCAAATTCTTCTTCTTTTAAGCCTCTTGTTGTCATAGCTGGACTACCTAGTCTAATACCACTAGTTACAAGTGGTGATTCTGTTTCATTAGGTATGGTATTCTTATTAACGGTAATATGAACTCTATCAAGTAGTTGTTCAGCTTCTTTCCCGGTTAAACCTACAGAATTTTTAACATCGACCAACATTAAGTGATTATCTGTACCCCCACTGATGATTTTAAACCCTTCTTCGGATAAAGTTTTTGCTAAAGCTCGGGAATTTTTTACTACTTGCATTTGATATTCAGCAAATTCCGGCTCTAGTGCTTCATGAAAACACTCTGCTTTTGCGGCAATAACATGCACAAGAGGTCCACCTTGAATACCAGGAAAAACTACTTTATCAATTTTTTTAGCTATTTCGGCATCATTAGTTAAAATTAATCCACCTCGCGGTCCTCTTAAAGTTTTATGAGTTGTGGTAGTAACTACATCTGCTACACCTACCGGTGATGGATGAAGACCAACTGCAACAAGACCAGCAATATGAGCCATATCAACAACTAAATATGCTTCTACTTCATTAGCTATCTCTTTAAACTTTTTAAAATCAATAATTCTCGAATAAGCACTGGCTCCCGCAATAATCATTTTGGGTTTTTCTTTTAAAGCAATTTGACGAACTTCTTCATAATCTATCATTTCGGTCTTTGAATCAACACTATAGCTTACTATTTCATAATCCTTCCCACTAAAGTTTAATGGATGACCATGAGTTAAATGTCCGCCATTTGATAAATCCATACCCATTACTTTATCACCATGATTCAGTAAAGCACGATAAACTGCTAAATTAGCTGAAGACCCACTATGAGGTTGAACATTAGCATATTTAGCCCCAAATAATTTACAGGCCAGTTCAATAGCTAAATTTTCAATTTTATCTACATTTTCACATCCCCCATAATACTTTTTACCAGGATAACCTTCGGCATATTTATTAGTTAAAATACTACCTTGGCATTTTAAAATATCTTTAGAAACATAATTTTCACTGGCAATAAGTTCTATATTTGCTTCTTGCCTTTTAGCTTCAGCATTTAATGCTGCTTGTAATTTTCGATTCATTTAAGCTCTCCATCCTTAATATGATTATAACTCTTATCAGTTGCCATTCTACCTCTTTGGGTTCTTTTAATAAAACCTTCTTGTAACAAATATGGTTCTACTACATCCTCTAGCGTAGTAACTTCTTCACCAATAGAAGAGCTGATTGTTTCAACACCTACCGGTCCGCCATTAAATTTATTTATTAAGGCATCTAAATATTCAATATCAATTTGATCTAAACCAAATTTATCAACTTTAAGACGATCTAATGACTTTTTAGTAATATCTAAATCTATTAATGTTTTACTTTCAACTTGGGTAAAATCTCGTACTCTTTTAAATAATCGATTAGCAATTCTTGGTGTTTTACGACTACGTTTTGCTAGTTCACTTGCTGCCTCTTCATCTATCGGCATTTCTAAAACTCTACTTGTTCTTTTAATAATCTCTTTTAATTCTTCTTCCGTATAATAGTTTAATTTAGAAACTATACCAAAACGATCTCTAAGAGGAGCTGAAATGTCTCCAGCTCTTGTTGTAGCTCCAACCAAAGTAAAAGGTGGTAAATCAATTTTAATTGAACGACTTGACCCTTCAGCCCCAACAACTAAATCCAAAGAAAAATCTTCCATAGCCGGATATAATATTTCTTCAATGAATTTGGGAATCCTATGAATTTCATCAATAAATAAGACATCACCCGGCTCTAAACTAGATAAAACAGCAGCTAAATCACCGCTTTTTTCTAATGCCGGACCGGAAGTAGTTTTAATATTAGCACCCAGTTCATTGGCTATAATATGAGCAAGTGTGGTCTTTCCTAAACCAGGAGGACCATACAACAAAACATGATCTAAAGATTCTTCTCTTAATTTAGCAGCTTCAATAAATACTTTGATATTTTCTTTAACTTCATTTTGACCAATATATTCACCAATATATTGTGGTCTTAAACTTTTTTCAAAAGTATCCAAGTCTTGTTCTTCAGCTGATACCAATCTACCTTTCATTTTATTCCCCCTCCTTTTTTAAGAAATAATCTAATATATCTTGCCAATCAGCAAATTTTGGATATTTACTTTCTTCATTCATGTTTGAAACTTTTCTAATACATTTAATACCATAACCGGTTACTTCATCTAAAACATCTTCTCGGTCATCTATAAAATAATCTAGCTTTTCTGCAAAGGCATGTTTACCTTTAGGAAAACTTTTATAAATTATTTTATCATAAGGTATTTGATATTTAGTAAAAATATCTTCCGTCACTTTTTCAAAATCAAATTTAATTGGGACTTCGTGATTACTACCTTGCGCTGTAATAAAAACTATTTCAAAACCTTTGTTTTTTAAGGTATCTAAAGCTTCTTTAACATTTGGAAATAAAACTACATTTTTATGAATATTTTCCAAATTTTCCCTTAAAAATTTTGTTCCTGCCGGAGTTTTGATTTCTGCATAACTTTTAAACTGCATATTCATCTTCTTAGCAAACTCCATAACATCTTCATGAGTATTTACAATGGTTTCATCAATATCTATGCCTATTTTCAATTTAACACTCCTATTTAAGCATTAATCTTAATGCTTCTTTTATTTGATTTTCCAAACTTAAATCAGAATTAATCTTTGGTAAAATTTTCTTAATATCATTTAATTTATATCCTAAACCGGTTAAGACTTCGATTAATTCTTCATTATCTACAGTTTTATCAATTGAAGTACTAAGTTTTCCTTTTAAATCTAAAATGATTTGACGTGCAAGTTTATCCCCTATTTTAGGGAACTTAGTTAAATATAAAATATTTTCTCGGTCAATTGCATCAATTATGCCACTTACACTACCGGTAGCAAACATTGGCATAGCCGTTTTAGGACCCAAACCTTTAACACTTATTAGTTTTAAAAACAAGTTTTTTTCTTCGGTTGTTTTAAAACCATATAAAGTATTTTCATCCTCTCTTATATAGTTGTAAACATAAACTATATAGTCCTTTTCTATTTCAAAAGAATATGGATTAGCTACAAAAATATTGTAACCAATCCCATTATTTTCTAATATTATATAATTACTATTAATCATTTTTACAATACCTTTTATATATCCATACATGTTAATCCCACCTTAAAAAAATTATACCATACATTTGTATAACAAACCAAAAAATTTCTTAAGTTTTTCTAAATCTAAAAATATCTTAAAAAATCAATGTCAAAATCTCTACCATTTGCGTAAACTATAATAGATACAAAGGAGGTATAAAAATGTACTATTATGGATATAACGGAGGTTACAATACCGGATGTGGTATGCCATATGGCTATGCAGGAACTACTACTGGTTATGGTTTAGGGGCTGCTCTTTGGATTGTTTTATTCATATTACTAGTAATCATTATAGGAGCAGGATGGTCTTCTTGGGGACATAAAGATAATAACTGTTGTTAATAGAAAGTGTTTAACACTTTCTTTTTTATTGGTATAATATTTTTGGAGGAAAAATGAAACCAATTTATATAGGAGATAAAGTACCAAATGAACTTTTAATCGGTGAATCGGTTGGCAAAATGCAATTATTTGTTAATGATCTTACTAGCAGAAATGTTTTTGGAGTTGCTAATGAGGGAATATGTATTAAACCAGCAATTCTTAAGCGTGCTGTTTTGTTAAATGAAAACTTCTTTGCAGCAGAATATGAAAATGAATCACAATTAATTGTCAACAAAGATGGTAAGGATTTAACTTTATACGCTGCTCATTTAGTCGGACCTGATTATATTATTTCTGCTACGAACGTAAATAAAGAAATTGGTATTAAATTTGATGGAACACCAATGACTAATGATGAATTAGCTAATATTGATCGCAGAACTATTCAAGTTTTTGTCAATTTTAAAACAAGTCGGTATGATCCAATTGATGATATTTTAATTCAAGATAGCGAAAACTATAAAGATCAAGAAAAAAACTACTCTATTAAGTAGTTTTTTTACTTTTCTTTAAAGATAACAGATATGATTCTTTTTTATCTTGTTTTAAAGTTATATATTCTTTAAACTGTTCATTACTTAATTGATAATAATATTCTTCCATAGGCGTTAACTGTGGCTTTTCAATAGGCTGATAAGCTATTACTCTTCTTCCGTTATTTTGAACTTTATATTGTTTATATAATTCCTTGATAATTTTTAAAACAAAAGCTTCAGAATGGATATACTCCGGATCATCAAAAGTTACTAAATATACCCCATTAGGTTTTAAACATTTAGCAATGGTTTCCATTACAGAAAGTGTATCTTTATATGGGACGGAGAATAAAATTTGGTATGCCATATCAAAAGTGTTATACCATTCTTTGGGAACTTTGCGTACATCCATACCAGGAAAGGTTTTACCTGGTATAGAATTAATTCCCATAAGATAATTACATATATCAACACCATATACATTAGCATCTAAATCTTTTTTAACAGAATACAAAATATTGCCCGTACCCATTCCGACATCAAGAATTTTCTTACCATGAAGATCAATATTGTAAGCTTTTTTAACTAAGTGATTAAAATCTTTCCCCGAACCCCAGGCTTCATCTGTCCCAGTATAAGTTCTTTTTGGTTTTGGGCCATCATCTTCTACTATCGAATGACACTTATTTTTACTATTTCCAGTTTTATAATAATTATAAATAATCATAATTGTCCCCCAACAATTGCATATTATATCAATAATTTATTAAAAGTCAAAAAAAAGCTTAACATAGTTAAGCTATAAATTATTTTCTGCTAAATCCATAGTTTACTTACTTTCTATATTCCCAGATTCCTAATCTACCTTTAGCAGGTATTGGATTTTTTAAAACTTCCAGATCCTTTAATATCCAGGCAAACCTACCTACTATATATTCACCACATATATATTCCTTTGGATTTTTTTTAATTTTTTCTATAAATTCTTCCGTCATATAAATACAATCGGCTAAGGTACATTTAGCAATAATATATCCATATTTAAGATTGGGATTTTTTAATAATTTAATTTGATTATTATAGGTAAACCCATCTTTTTTAGTTAATTTTCTTTGACTGGCATGTATATAAAGTTCTCCTCGATATTTGGTAGCCCAGCTTCTGGTTTCTATTTTTTTAATACCATCTTTAACTAAACTAGCCCAAGGCTCTAATAAGCTTATAACTTTCATTATATCTTATCTGGAACGGTAATACCTAAGATGTCTAATAGTTTTAAATTAATATCATAGACTATTTTAGTTAAAGTAATCCAGCTATCTCTTAAATCTTTATTCTTTTCATTTAAAATTTCATGAGTGCTGTAGAATGAATTGAAACTATTGGTTAATTTATAAATATATTCAGCTACTTCATTTAAAGATCGAGCCACATAAGCTTTTTCCAAAACATTTTTCATTTTAAGTAGATTTAAAATAATATCTCTTTCTTCATCAGTATGTAATAATTTATAAACACTTGGAACAATATCTGCTTCTGCACATTTAGCAAGTAATGATTTCATACGAACTGTACTATATAAAAGATAAGGACCGGTTTTTCCGTTTAAATCACTAAATTTAACCGGATCGAAAACATAATCACTGGCTCTGTTAGGTAATAAATCCGCATATTTAATAGCGGCAATAGCTAAGTTTTCCGCTAAAGCTTCTTTATCTTCTTCTTTGATATTATCTTTTATTAATTTTCTAGTTTCTTTTGTTACTAATTCTATTAAACCTTTAAGACTTAAAACTCCGCCATCACGAGTTTTAAATGGTTTACCATCAGGACCATTCATCGTACCAAAACCATGATGTTCCAGTATACAGTTTTCCGGAACAATCTTAGTTTTATATGCGGCTCTGAAAGCCTGAATAAAATGAAGTTCTTGACGAATATCTGTTAAGTATACCAACATATCCGGAGCAAATCTTTTTTGACGATAATATATAGTGGCAAGCTCCGTAGTATCATATAATACTCCACCATCACTCTTTATTAAAATGACCGGTGGTATTTCTCTTTTATCAGTTTTTTCTTTAACATCAATAATAACGGCTCCGTCACTAATTTGAGTCAAGTTATTTTGAGTTAAATACTCAAGCATTTCCGGAATATATTTATCAGCATCACTTTCGCCTTCCCATAAATCAAATCTAGTATTTAATTTATCATAGATTTTTTTAATATCATTTGAAGAAAGTTCATAGAAAGTACGCCATAGAGCATAATAACCTTGATGATGATTTTGTAAGGCTGTTGTTATTTCCCTAGCTTCTTCTAAATACTTAAGATCTTCTTTAGCTTTAATACTAGCTCTTGGATAAATATCATTTAACTGTTCAATAGTAACTGGACATTCCTTTGGATATTCACCTTTAAAATTTTCATCAAAATAAGGTAAATCCGGATACATTTCTTTTATTTCTCTAATAATAAGACCCATAGGACGACCCCAGTCACCTAAATGAACATCACTGATTGTTTTATGTCCAACTGACATAAATAACCTATTTAATGCTTCTCCAATATTGGCACTTCTTAAATGCCCGACATGAAGTTCTTTAGCTATATTGGCTCCACCATAATCTATTAAGACTTTTTTAGAATCAGTTTTAAACATATTTATTTCTAAATCTTTAGTTAAATCATTAACATATTTAATTAATACTTCATCACTTAAAGTTAAATTAACAAAACCACCGACTGCTTCTACTTTATTAAAATAATCAGTTTTCTTAAGCTTTTCGGTAATTTCCAAAGCTATAGTATTAGGATTTTTATGATATTCTTTAGCTAAAATAAAAGCTCCGTTGTATTGATAATTACCTAAATCCGGACGATTACTGATAATTAATTTTACTTCAGTTTCATATCCTAATGATTTTATAATCATATTTAACTCTTGTTCTAAAAAATCAATTAAGTTCACAGGTCTCACTCTTTCTCTTCCTATTTTATCAGTATTTAGATTATCTTTCAATGATTTTAAGGAATATTAATGCTAACTTTATCTCATAATAAAACTGGAAAGGAAATTCATATGGTCGAAGAAAAAGAATTAATTAAACATATTTATAAAGACAGTGAAATGGGTAGTTATACGATTGAAGTTCTTCTAAAAGATTTAAAAGATAAAGACAATAAAATTAAAAAATATGCCCAAGAACTATTAAATCAATATCAAGAATTTACGAAAAGAAGTAAGGAATATTTAAAATGTGATGAGTTACCTAAGGTTGGTCGGTTAAATAAAGTAGGAGCTCGTATCGGTATTAACAAAGAAATAGAAGAAGATAACAGTGATTCAAGAATTGCTGATATGCTAATTAAAGGTCTTTCTATGGGTAGTATTGACATGGAAAAGAAAATAGTCGATTATAAGAATGTAGCCGGTAAAGATAGTCTACGTCTAGCAAGTGACTTTCAAAATTTTCAAAAAGCAGCTATTGAAAAATTAAAAGAATATTTATAAAAAAACTTAACTGGTTAGTTAAGTTTTTTATGTGGCTTGAACATAATCAATTGTGACGGAAAAATTTACACTTTCCGGAGTTTGATTAGTAGATGCTGTATTCCAAGTAACTACAATTGATCCTTCCGTTGTATCATTTGGAGATAAAATTGTATCTTTGATATCTTCTAAACCAACAACTGAAATATTAAAATCATCCGTACTATTTTCGTTTATGACAATATCATTTACTCGGGCATTCAATCTACCGGTATTTTTAATAGTAAAATTAATCGTCGCTGAATGACCCGGATAAACCAAATCTGCTGTGATATTCATGGTTGTATTAGCAGAATTTAAATCTACTTCAACTATTTCCGAATCTGATACATCATAATCAGTAAATTCAATTTTAAATTCGGTAGCACCACCTGCTGTTCCGCCAATATTTAATGTTGTGGCAAATAAAGCATAAGCTCCTGATAAAATAAGCACTGAAGCTAACAAGCCAATAATAAATAATTTGTTATTTCTTCTCACTTAACACCTCCTTAATTTTCTTTCCAGTATTATTATGACCAATAACTTAAAATCTAACCCTAAAAAGTATATGACTATTTTAAAATACACATAATATAATGTGATAATTATGCCTCGTAAAAGAAAAAAAAGATCAAAATTAATTTATTTAATAATAATTGTTTTAATGCTTTCTACCAGCTATGCTTTATTATCACAATCTTTAAGTATAAAAGGTATTGTTAAAGGAATATATTTTGAAGGATATACCATAGATAAAGAAAGTAACCCTAATATCACTGTCAGTAATCTAAAACGTAATTCGTGGCAGGAAGGATCAAATTATAAATATCAAATCACTTTTACAGTTAAAAATATCAGTAATGAAGTTTTAGATAATTATAAATTAATTTTAACCTTTAACAGTCCGATTATTGATGTTTCAATATGGAATCACAATTATGAAATTGATGATCGCAAGCTCATAGTAAAAAGTCAAAGTCAACTTGCAGTTAATCAAAACATTGAAGTTAGTTTTATTATTACCGTAGGTATAAACAATCTGATTTTAGCAAAAATCAAAACAGAAAGTATTACTACTACCGAAGAAATTGATCCAAATTTATTTTTAGTAACTTTTAATCGCAGCAATGGCTGGGGTAACTATACTTATCAATATAATGTGACCGTTCAAAATAAAACCAATACTTCATTAGTTTATTGGCAAATTAATGTTGAGCTACCAAGTGGAACTAATTTTAACAGTGGTTGGAATGCTATCTTTAGTCAAACCGAAAATATTTTAACAATCAAAAACGAAAGTTACAATGGTCAGCTTGCTCCAAATCAAAGTGCTTCCTTTGGAATGCAGTTAAATACTAATATTCAAAATTTTGTACCAAATAAATATACAGTGATGGTAAGATAATATGAAAATAAAAGATACGATATATTTAACCATAATCTTAATTTATATTTTAATTAGCCAGTTTATTCTTATAGAATATGAAAGCTTTTTTCAGTACCTTATAAATCCTTTAATCTGGCTAGTATTTTTAATCATAGCTTACTTTTTATATCATAAAAATAAGCATTATTATCAGTATCAAAATAAAATTTTAGAAATTTCTATAATGAGCGGACTTCTATATAATTTATTATTTTATACTTTAGGTTACTTTACCGGATATGCTCATAATGCTTATTCTACTACTTTGAGTGGTATTATTATTAATTTATTTAGTATTTATTTGGTAGCCTTTTTTAGAAATTATTTAAGATACTATTTAGTTAATCGATTTCGTTTTAACTTTTTAGGTCTGATTATTATCACTTTAATTTTCTTTTTAGCAAGCAGCAATCTACCTATCATTATTAGTTTATTAAAGGATAAGAACAATCTTTTCTTAGTACTAATTAAATATATTATCCCGGTACTATCTCTTGAGACGTTCCTTACTTATTTAAACTATGAAAGCGGCTTATTAACTAGTTTTATATATCAAAGTTTATTATTGTTACCCAGTGTTATAATTCCCATAATTCCAGACTATAATGAAATTATTCCGGCTCTTTTTGTTTTTTTATTTTCTTTATTTACTTATATAGTTATCAAAAATAGTTTGCGCAAAAAAGATACGGTTTATATTAAAGAAAAACCACTAAAATTGATTATTTATTTTATATTAATTATTTTCATAATGATGTTTTCCTTAGGAACGTTTAGTATTAAACCAACGGTAATATTAACTTCCAGTATGAAACCATCAATAAATAAAGGAGATGTTGCATTAATTAAAAAATGTTCTATTGAAAATATTTCACCCGGTGATATTATTGAATACGAATCAGACAATTTTAAAATTGTCCATCGCGTTATAAAAGTACTGACAAATTATAAAAGAATAGAACTTGTTTTAAAAGGTGATAATAATAGCAAAGAAGATAAAAATCATGTTACTAAAGATAATTTAATTGGTTGTTATCTTCTAAAAATAAAATATTTAGGTTATCCTTCCCTATTAATTTATGATTTATTTAATAAGGAAGAAATTCCGGTAGAAACAGGTAGGTAGATTTATTTGCAAAAAAAAGACAAATACTTAATTATTTTTTGTGTATTTTTAGCTACTACTTTAACAATAGTATTTGTTTTTAATGTGATTAAATATTTAAAAATTGCTATGAACAAAGATAATATCTTATTTAAAGCTTCTATCAATGATTATACTAATTTTAATGTTAATATTACCCCAAATCCCTATATTGAAGAAAATATTTTAACCGGTGATAAATCCTATATTACAGAGTTAATTGATAAAATAAATATTAACTATAAATATCAATATCAATTAAATGAGCCTATAGAATTAAGTTATAAATATCAAATTATAGCAACTATTGTAGCCTTAAATGATTTTACTTCCAAACCAATTTGGACTAAAAATTATAATCTCTTAGATAAAGAAGATCAACTAAGAAACAGTCAAATTATCATTGAAGAAAATCAAGATATTTTTTTAGAACAGTTTAGTAACATTGTAAATAGATTTCAAAATGAATTTGATTTAAATTCAAACGTTAACCTAGAAGTAAAACTAATCGTGGATATTACCCATTTTATTGATGAACAAACAGTAAAAAAAAATCATATTATAACTGTTAATATTCCTTTAAATGTTAAAACATTTGACATAACTTTAAATAAAAATTTTGCAGGTGAAGAAACCGAATATATTAATACTCTTATTGATAAAGAAACCATTTTTGTTAATATCATTATTAATATTTCTTTAATGATTACGATTATTATTTTATTTATTTACATTGTCAGATATATTCTTAACAAATATAAAAGTCCTTACATTTTAGAAAAGAATAAAATCTTAAAAGAATATGATGATCTTATTATAGAAGTAACTAATTTTGTAAAATATACCAAATGGGAAACTGTTGAAGTTAAAAGTATAAAAGAACTTATTGAATTATCTAATGAAGCTTTTGAACCAATTTTCTTCTGGGAAAGAAAAATTAACAGACAAAAAGAAGCTTGGTTCTGTATTTTAAAAGACTCTGTTTTATATAAATATATATTATCCAATTGACGAAATAATCATATTGTAATACAATATAGCCACTCAAAGGGGTACATCATAATGAATAATAAACAACAATATAGCTTATTTCGTAAAATGTCTACAGAAGAAGCTAAATCGGTTTTAAAAAAATCAAAACTTGAGATTATTAAAAAAAACAATCTTTGTTCTTTAAAATGCTTATCAGAATCAATGGTTGTCCCCTATCGTTTAAATCCTTATGTAAGTAACTTTAGTTTCCAAATTTTAAAGTTCTCTTTTAATTCAGTTATTAGAGATAATCTATTGACTAGATGTCTAAAAACTAAACCATTATATACTAATTGTAATTACCATCAATATGATAAGTTTAAAGGACAAAGTATTTACTATAATTGTCATGGTAAAGATATCGATTTATATAACTTTGAATTAAATAGAGAGATGTTAGATTATTTGAATAATCTAATTAACAATATTGAAACTTTAAATCCCCATAATTATCCAGAACTTTTTATTAATGAATATTTTAGTAATGGAATTATCAACCAGTTAACAGATGAAACTTTAGAAGAAAATGAATATTATATACAAATGCCTCTAGACTTAGGAGGTCTAGCGTTAATATATAAAAAGATTCCTCGCGGCGGTTTAAATAAATTGATTAATTGTCGTTATATTTCAAAAGATGTTACTTTATTAGAAGAATTAAACTATAATTCTTTTCCAATTACTTTAGCGATCAAATTAAATCATCATCCAAAAACCACTAAACTAAGAAATTGTTTCCTAAACGAAACAACTTACGGTATTTCAGCTGAATTAATTGATAGTTTAAATAATGTCATAGATAATGTCAGATTAATTAGATATGTTCCTTCTTTAAATAAACATCGTTTAATTGATTTTAAACCATTGAATTTAATTAATATTTTATCAGAAAATATTCCTGATTATGTTGGTTATAAGGAAAATGATTTAACCGGTGAAGATATTTTAAATATCATTAATAATTCTAAATTAAAAAAAGATTTCTATGATCAAATTCATAATACTAACTTATCTTTGTATCCTGATAGTTTTATGCATGGGGTGTTTCATGCTCATAGAACTTGTCTTTTTGCTTTTATTTTAGCAAATTTACTTAACTTAAATGAAGAAGAAATTGATTTATTGATTACATCTTCTTTACTTCATGATATTGGTAGAACAAGTGATACAGAAAGTAACAATCACGGACTTATTGGAGCTCAAAGAGTTAAGAATTTAGCTATTTATTTAGAAAATCCGGAAAAGCAAAAAATGTTACAATTTCTAATTGAAGGTCATGATCTTGATTTTGAAGAAACTATTTTAGCTGCCAAACTTAAAGAATACGATATCAAAGAAACCGAATCAGCTCTTAGAATGCTTTCTATTCTAAAAGATAGTGATGCTCTAGATCGAACTAGATTTACTGTATATGGATCTTCGAAAGCAGCGTTAAATCCTTTTTACTTGATAAATAAACCATCTCATAAATTAATCGTATTTGCCCAAAATTTAAATAACATTTATGAAAGTAAACACACTCAGAAAAATAAAATATTAAAAAAATAGGAAAAGACTTCCTCTTTATAAGTTAAATGTTAAAGCTACCATCTCATAAATTTTATTATCACCAAAAAGAGTAAAATTAGTTTCTTTTATTTTTCTAGCTCCCTTTTTTTCATAAAATGAAATAGCCGGAATATTATTTTTAATACACCATATGCCCATTTTTATCTTATGGGCTTTTTTAAATGTATTAATAATATTTTCATACAACTTACTACCAATACCTAATCGTTGATAATTTTTTTTAATATACAAACGACACAATTCACAATCTATATTTAAATCTGGTGATAATTCGTTGGAAAAAACAAATTCAGAAAAACCAATGATTTCATTATTATATATTGCAACGAATATTTTTTTTTGATTAAACTCATTTGCCATTATTTTGATTAACTTAGTTTTATTTTTTTTCATGTCATCTAAATAAGCTTGTGAAATAATACCCCTATAAGTTTCATTCCAACTATCAATAATTAATTGTACTATGTCATTAATATCATTTAAATTAGCATTTCTAATTTTAATTTTATTCATTTTTACTACCCCTTTTGGTTATTGATAAAATTATGATAAATAAAAAGATTGTGCGAAACAACCTAATTACTTAAAGACTTTCCATTGGTTAAAGTGCTCAAATATTCTCATATTTTTTCTTTTTGAATTTTATCTAGCTTAGGAAAAACTGTTTTAGGATCGGTTGTTACGTTTCTTAAATGCCCACTTTCGTCAATATCATCTATTGTTTCATCTTTTTCATTCTTTTTAAAACCACCTATACTAGTTGTTGGAGCTAATTTATCAAAAAATAAATAGTCATATTCTTTATTCTCATCTGTAATACCTAATAAATAATAAACACAATTTAAATAATTTTCATCTTTAGCTAAATTGTGAATAATCATTCCTAAAGTAAAATCAAGCATATAATCTTTATCGCCTATTGTTACAACATTCCATCTATGTCCAACATACTGAGGATTTTCATAGGTACCAGTATTAAAATGGCCCCATACATCATCACAATCCATTCCTAATGTATTAAAAACTTTTTTAGCTACCTGACTAATGCTACCACATACCGCTATTCTTTTTCCGTTTATAGCATTTACTTTAAAAATCCTTCTGATCTAAATGCACTATCATAAGGGTTAGCATCAAGTGGATATTTAATAGAATAATTTAACGCATCAAACCCATAATCTATATTCTCTTTAACATATTTGTCAAAAAACCCAATTTGTTGAAAACGTATCTCTTCTTCTGTTCCTTGAAAATTTTGTTTTTGTATTAAATCTACCAACTCTTGAAAAGAATGATGAGTTTCTTCATCTGTCATATGAATCACATCCTACATTTATTATATCACACTAGCTTATTTCTCTTGTTAAGTTTTTTTATCATTAAATCTCAATTTATATACTTGTATGCTTTTGTTAATATGTTTATATAATCGGGCGGTAAATTTGTTAAAGCGTCCACTTTTTGTTTATCATCCATTCCATATAATGTTTCTGCAACTGAACCTACTATACAACAGTTTGTATCTGTATCGCCACCCATTAATAGTGTTTTTCTTATTGCATCTTCAAATGAAATAGACGTATATATTGCATATAAACAATTATTTAATGTTTCTTTACATGTTGTATTAAATTTTAAAAAAGCTTCGTACTTGACTAGTAATTCCATTTTTTTAAATACTGTTTCTTTGGTTAAACCGCTCCTAAAATAATAAATCATAAGAGCTATTATTGTGGCAGATCCTACGGCTTCTTCTGAATCATGGGATGGAATTGTAGCAAGTCGCGCATTTTCTATAACTTCTTTTTCACTATTAAAAAGATATCCAATTGGTGATATTCTCATCATTGCTCCATTACCTTTACTATCGTTTTTTCCAATCCCTTTTGCCCATTTAATAGTTCCTGGAGAAAATGATGTTTTAAAATACGGCTTAAAATTAGGTTGATAATCTATATTTTGTAAAATATATTCTTTTAACGTATTTCCATAATCTTTATAATTTATTATAGCATCCGTTATTGCAATAGTTTCAATCGTATCATCACTATAAAAAGAATTTGGTAATATCAGTTTTGTTGGATTTATACTTTTGATACATTTTAGTTGATTATATTCATAAGTGCTTCCTGCTTTATCACCATATATTGCCCCTAACATGAAATCACCTCTTAATTTATTGTAATTATATCACATTATTCATGCTCTCTTTCCTATGGATTGCACGTTCCAATCTTATATCCATTTTTATTAAGCCTTATCTCAATGCTTCCATCTAAATCTGTTCTATAAACTTTACTATTTTTTAAAACATCTAATACGCTATCTTTCGGATGACCATATCTATTATTCTTGCCAACACTTATCAAACTATAATTAGGATTAATACTATTTATAAATAATTCACTACTACTTGTGTTTGAACCATGATGACCTACTTTAAGAAAATCAATATCTTTAAGATTATACTTTTCTAAAATATCTTTTTCTCTTTGTGTTCCTGCATCTCCCATAAATAAAAATTTATTATTATTAAGTTCAGTATAAATAACACTTGAATTATCATTTTCATTTCCATAATCTTTATTGTTTAAAAAATACAATTTATTATCATCTATATTTAATTCTTTTATACACGAATAATATTTTATATTCTTTTTTTCTAATATTTTAATTAATTCATTTTCTAAATCATTATTAGAACCACAGTTAAATATTACTTGTCCTACTT
>JAAYPA010000098.1 GCA_012520055.1 Mollicutes bacterium | reverse complement strand
ATTTAATTCTAATTTATATCTTATAAAATCAGGTATAAAATTGTCATACTTTATTTCTAGTATTGCTTGATTAGGTTCTAAAACCGGAATTAATTTAATTCTCTTATTAAAAAAATTATCAAATTCATTAGAAAAAGCTAAATTATAATCAATTGTTATTCTAACATTTCCCGCTTTATATACAAAGGGAATTCGATCATAAATAATTATTATTTTTGGTCTTAATATTTTATTAAAAATATTTAAATAAAACTCATTTAATAATTTTGGATTATCTTTACTAATTTGAATGTTTTTTAAACTTATAATATCTTCTGCTTGTTTCTTTGTTAATTTTATTTGATATTTTTTATTTAAGCCGTTATGTTTGTATTTCTTTTCTAAACAAATGTAAGATGAATTATAATTATAATATCTAATGCGCCATTTCCATCTTTCACTTATCCCATTTATAACTTGATAATAATTAGTTTCGTTGTAATCATCAAAATATAAGCTAATAATAGTATAAGTTCCATCCTCTTTTGTATGTTTGTCTTTTTCGACAAGGGTTTTTAACCTTTCCTCTAAAATCAGTTTATCATTTTGATTAATTACATATTTTAACTCTTTTCTATATTCTTTACCAACCATAATTATAGCCCCTTAAACTTTTTATCTAAATAATCAAATCGTTTAGATACCCATTCTTTAATTTCTTCGGTCTCTTTTATTATATCATATTCGTACCAACGATTTGAATCTCTTAATGAAGCATAATAAATATCTTCTACATAATCATCTATTAGATTAAATATATATTCTTTAGATAAACCATTTCTACGTAGATAAAAATATCTTTCTTTTAAAGCTTTAAGATAAGCTTCATTTCCTGTGAAATTATTATTATCTACTGGACTACTAACTAAAGTATAATTCTTTTCTGACAGCAATGGTTGATATTCGTGAAAATACAAACCAAAAGTAAGATCCATATCCCAGGGTGTTTTTATGATATTACTGTTTTTATTTTTCATAGAGAAATAACAGTTTTTTGTATAATTATTATCATTTCCACTTATCAATTCAACAAATATTTTATAATTTAAGTAATTGTCTATATCAAAAGTTTTTTGGATAATATTTAAACTATTTACTTGAGTTTTATAATAGTTTGCTAACTTACTCAAAAATATTGACCAATATTTTGAGTAAGATATTTGCTCATTAGGATATTTCATTTCTAAAGAATTATAAATATTAGAATGAATATTAAATTCTTTGCTATTCCAATCAATTGGATAGTAATTAATTCCTTTAATAAGTATTCCACTACCGTTTGCAGATAACTGTTCTAAATTTAGCTTTTTGCGAGTAATCATTTCTTTAATAGTATATAGGCCCTGATATTCATTATTTATAAATAATTCAATAAATAAAACACTCATCTCATTAGTACTATTTATATAATTCCAAATATCAGTACTTAATTTATTTCTTATTTTGGATGGATCAGAATATAAAGCATCTAATGCCCAGTCTTCGTTTTCATCTAATAATATTTTGGATTTTTTAGAGTTATTAGTTTTAAACTCAATCTTATAAGGATTTTTAGCAAAAGTTCTACTAGTTAATCCCCTCAATTTGATTGTCGCATTTTTTGTATAAAATTCATCTATAGAAAAAATCTCAATCGAAACATTTTTGTAGGCATCATAAATATTGTCATTTGTTTTAATGTTAATAATGGGCAAATTTATAAATTTAATACTAATATTTAGTAATTCAGTTTTATCGTTTATGATCTTATAATTAAAACTGTTTTCAAAATCTAATTTATATGTTTTGGGTTTTAACAATTCATTGTTTATATAATATTGTTTGTTTTCATCTTTATCAACCGTAAAATAATATTCTTTATCTCGTAATGCCCTAGATAACGGGAAATAATAAATATCATTTGTTTTATCATAAAAAAGAACATTTTCATATAAACAAATTTGTTCTTCGGAGGTAAAATTTAAACATAATCTATCTATATTATTTTTTTTAATATTTTTCTTATAAAAAAATAAAATAACAGCTAAGCAAAAAAATAATATAAACATCAACCATATTTTAATTTTTTTCGTTTTTTGAAAATACATCTTTCTCCCACCGGAATTTATTCTAACATTATAAACTGCTAAAAGCAAATTCTTTTAGCAGTTTAAATAATCTCTTCCATTAAATTATACCAATCCAATTTTACTTTGTCGTAAGTATACTTATCTGCAGTTTTTTTTGCATTATTCATCATTTTGTTATCTGGATTTTTTTTGAAATATGTCAGTACTTCTTTAGCCATTTGCTCTTTATTTCTGTTTTTAATTAATTTGCCATTTTGATTATTAATTATTTCTTTTGCACCTTTAGCTGAATCAAAAGCAATACATGGAATACCAAAACTCATCGCTTCTATTAGTACTAAGCCAAAAGATTCTTCAAAAGAAGTCATAATATATAAAGATGCCTTCTGATATTCATTTTTTAAATCTACACTTTCTAAAAATCCAGTTAATTTAACAAATCTAGTTAAATGATGTTCTTTTATTTTTTGTTCAATTTTTTCTTTTTCAATTCCGTCTCCCACAATAGTTAGCTTTATACTTTTATTTAAATTATTTACCAATTTAAATATTTCTATTAAATCAACAAATCCTTTTTCTGGAGATAATCTTCCAACCGAAATTATATTCGTATTATTACATTTATTCATTTTTTTAGGAATTTCAGAAACAATATTAGGAATATAAATAACTTTAACTGATTTGTTTTTTAATAATTCTTTATAATCATCAGTTAAGAATTTACTTGTCGGTAATAAATAATCAATATTTTTTACTGCTTTTTTAATTTTCTTTATATATATATGATTATTTTGATGATCAACATGTTCTTCAGCGATTTTAACAGAAGCATTATTACCATATTTATTCAACAATTTTGTAAATTCTAATCTAGTAGAAATAATAACTTTTGAATCAGAATTATATATATAATTTTTAACAAGTGAATATTTTTTTAGTAATATGATTATTGCTTTAATTCCCTCTTTAAAAACACTAATTATTTTTTTTTGTTTTAAATAATACAAGAATTCTTTTTTGTTGGGGTTTAATTCTGATAAATAAATAATTTTTACATTGTCATTAACTTTGTATGGAATTTTATCTACAACTCTATATAAACAAATTATTTCTACTTCGTATTTTTCTGATAACATATTTGCTTGATTTATTATAGCTCTTTCTATACCACCATAACCTAAATGTAAGGATAATATACTTATTTTATTTTTTAAATGTTTATTTCGACCAATTAAGCCTAATTCATTAATAAAAAATAATAAGTATATTACTAGATAAATTACAACTGATGGTGCTGTAAAAACATGACCTGAAAAAAGCGAAACAATAAATAGTAAAATGACAATAAAAATTATATATATACTATTTAATGTTACATTTTTGATATTAATAATAAATAAATAGCTTGCGTATATTAGAGGAGACAACATGATGAATAATCCGAATATTCCAAAATGAAAATATCCATCTACAATATCCATTTCTATTAATTTCTTGATATTAGTATTTCTTACTTGTTCTGTGTTAGAAAAACCAATACCATAAAAAATATTACTATTCGTTAAATCATTATTATAAATACTTAATGTATTTGCAAAATAAATATCTCTATCACTTAAAACAGATTTTAATATTTTTTTTAATTGTTGATTGGTACTGCCTGATGAATGAAATTTTTTCATTTGTTCCAATAATATTTTTACTTCTTCCTTATTTTCTTCATCTATCGTGATTATATCTTTTAATACCCCATCTTCAACTTTGTGAGTTAAAGTATATTGATAATTATATAATGCCGGTGCCTTAAAAGATAAAGTTACAATGCATAAAAATATCAATAAACTATAAATGACCTTATTATCCTTTTTTAAAAATAATTTAATTAAATTAAATATTAAAGATGCTAAGGTAATCATTATTAAAGATAGGAACGATACTTTAGTTCCTATTAATAACATAGCAACAATGCATGGTAAAAAAATAACAAAAGTATATGTTCTTTTTTTATCTATAAAAGTATATATAAAAGGAATTAATAATAACATAATATTAGATATTTCATTACCGGAATAAAACCAGCCAATCTTCCCTTTTAAGTCACTGATATAAGTATTTTGAGCAGTACCAGTTAAAATAGGAATAATTAATAAACAAGTATAAATTATTAAGGTATATTTCATTACTTTAATAAATTCATCTTTATTAAAGATTTTATCATCATAGACACATAGTAATCCTAAGAAAGTAACAGGAAAATAAAACAACTTAAATAAATATGTTATTTCCGTAAAAAAGTAAATCTTATTTAAAAGTTCTGGTTTCACTAAAAAATATAATAAGAAGTAAATGATTAAAAACAACTGAAAACACAAGGATAGTTTCTTATATTTTGATGAGGAATTTAAAACATAATAAAATAATATAATCATAAATATTCCTTTAATTATCATTCCTATAGACATCGGCATGTCTGAATATCTAGTAATTAAAGCAGTTGCTAGGTCAATAAAAGGAAATAATAATATTAATTTTTTTACAAATTTATCCATATTCATACTCCTCTTGCTACTCCTTAGTTTATCATATATTTTATAAAAAATAAAAAAGCTTTTTAGCTTTTTCGATATTTAAAATTAAAATATAATTCACAATACAATTTAATAAGTGGTTTACAAGATACAATTGTTCTTTTTACAAAAGGAAGTTGTTTCATATTTATGTTTTTTTTCCACTTTTTATCTATTTTATCCATCAAATGATAAGCTTTTACAATGAATTCATTTCGCATATTTTTATTTTCATAATATCTTTGTTTGATTATGTAATCAATTAAGGTTCTAAAAATAAAATAAGTTAATAAATCATAAGGATAACTATTTTCCTTTAAATACTTATAAGTATCTTCTAAAATTTTTAGTATATCAAATATTCGCGTATCATGAGTTGTAGTTTCACTTTTGTCGTGTAAAACATAATTATGTAAATATTTATTCAATTTAGTTATTTTATTTGAGGAGCATAACATTTTACATACAAAAGGTAAGTCCTCATATTTTAATCCTTCCGCAAAGCGAATAGATTTATCTTCAAATAAGCGCTTACTAAATATTTTATTACATGGTCCTAAATTGACATTTAATAAAAGCTCAGGATTATTTTTTATATTTGTAGGTTCAAAATATTTAAATTCTACTTTGTTTTTCTTATCACCTATAATTTCATAATAATCACAAACTACCATATCACTATTATCGAATAATGCTTTCTGATACATTTCTTCACAAAAATTTAATTCTAAATAATCATCTGAGTCTAAGAAAGTAATAAATGATCCCGTTGCTTTTTGAATTCCTAAATTTCTGGTTCTTCCAATTCCTGTATTTTCTTTTTCAATATAAATAATCCTTTTATCATCTAAATATTTTTTAATTATTTGAGCAGATTTATCGGTAGAACCATCATTTAATATAATGATTTGAATATCTGATAAAGTTTGATTTACAACTGAATCTAAACATTTGGACAAATATTTTTCAGCATTATAAACAGGAATAATAATGCTTATTTTCTCCATAAATACCTCAATACAAAATTATAAAATATATATGCATTTCCTTTAATTAACATTTTTTTTATTTTTCTTTTAAAATTATTATTTGGAATATAATCATAAACATTTAATTCTTTTATTTCATATTTAAATCTTTTAAAATCACAATATTTTAAAGTAGTAGAATAATATATTAATGAATTATTTATAAACTCTAAAAATTTTTCGTTATTATCTATATCTTTAAACTTCTTGTAAAGATTTTTAGCTTGAAATATCATGTCATCCATTTTTTTTATTTTATGATTATAATTTTTATTGCTCATTAAACTTCCTTCTCGCTGTATATAATTATAACCAATATAATTGATAGATTTAACTTTATTTGCTTTAGCAATAATTAAAGGTATAAGTCCAAAGTCTTCAGCCACACAACCTTTCATAAAACTAAATTCGTTTTTAAGATAAAATTCAGTTTTATAGCAATAAGCCCAAGCATTTTCAATAAAATGATATTTTTTTATATAATCAAAAGAGTCAATACCATTTTTGTTATCAAAAGAAACTTCACTATGATTAATTATTTTATCTGGATAAACTTCTCTAACTTGAAACCTAAGTAAATCTGGTTGATCAAATAAATTACTATTTATTGTTTCCAAGAAATCTTTTTCATAATAATCATCACCATCTAAAAATAATATATATTCTCCTGATGAGGCATTAACTCCAATGTTTCGTGCTTCACTTAACCCTGTATTTATAGCAGTGATCTTGTTTATTTTTTTATTTAGTTTTATAAATTTGTCAACTATAATATCACTATTATCTGTTGATTTATCACAGACTAAAATACACTCATAATTATTATAAGTTTGATTAAATACTGATTGTAAACATTTTTCTATGTATTTTTCTACATTATAAACTGGAATTATGATGCTAAATTTTATCATATCTCCTCCAATATCATTAAACATTTTATTTTTTTAGATGTTTTTTTAATATTTCAAGTTGCTTATTTATGTCATTGAAATTATTATTAATTGCATTGGAAAGTTCCTCTATTTTTTCGTTGAGTTCTGTATACATTTCATATTCTTTACTTTTATGAATCTTAGAGTTTTCTAAGTTGTCTCTAACTGACTCAGACATAATGTTATATAAAATTCGCTTTATTGGTTTATATATAGGTCTAAGCATTTTTTGTTTTATTGAATAATAAACTTTTTGTTTATTATTAGGTACAATCTTGTCTTTCTTTATAACAATATCCTTTAAATATCCATTCTTTGCTTCAAATAAACGATAATCAAAAACTTTTTTTAAACTTTTTTGGTCATATAAATTCATTTCTTTATTATTTTTAAGTGCTTGATCAAAAATATAGGCTATACGATTATAGTCTTTGTCACATGTTTTCCCATTAAATGGAGCAATAATTGATAAGTCATCTGGTAATAATTTTATATCTAACTTTTCAAAATTCTTTTCTACTAACTCTCTCATCAAGTTAATAGTATTTTGATTTTGACCAGCAGAACCATTATGCCAACGATGATAATATAATATTTCCGGTATTGAGCCTACTACTAACCCTTTCTCAAAAGCTCTAAGCCACAATTCCCAATCTTCAACATATTTTCTATTTTCATCATAAAGCAAATCGTTTTCAACAAAAAAACTTTTTTTAAACATGATTGTAGGATGATTAAATGGGCAAGTAAATATGCTCCATGCATGAGCCATTTCTTTTTCAAATGACATTCTTTCCTCATTCATATCTCCAAAATATGCAAAGTCTGAAGTAACTAACTGTATTTCTTTATTATCATTCAAATATTCAACTTGCTTATATAATCGATTAGGACTCACTCTGTCGTCATCGTCAATCCTAGCAATGTACTTACCTTTAGCCGCTTTGATTCCCATATTTAAACTTTTAGCAATCCCTTGTCTAGTTTTGTTTAATATCACTTTCACTCTTGGGTCGTCATATTTTTCTATTAATTTCCATAACAACTCATTTTCATCACCATCGACAACTAATATTAATTCAAAGTCATCATACTGAAAACCATGAGCTTGAACTTGGTTAACTAACAAATCTTCCAATAGCAAATTAAAATATTCAGTATTTGACTTATACATTGGAATAACGATAGAAACCTCAGGGGTAATTTCCCCAAAGTAATCGCTTCCACCTAATGATAACCATTTTTGGTAATACTCGTTCCATTTTGGATACTCATTGAAAAGATACCAGCTTTTCCAAAATTTTCGTGATCCCCAAGCATGAATTATTTTTGCTTTTCGAGCATCCCTCTTATAACTTGGGTAAAAGCAATATGCTCCTCTTTCACCAACTGAAACAACATCTATATTAAATTCTTGAATTAACAAATTTAAAACACCTTGATCAGGCAGTAATAAATATGCAGCATAATCTATTGTTTTATCAAAGCACCATTTTGTCATCTTCTCTTTATCTTTTAGATTGTCAGCTACCGTAATTAGTCCTGAACTCATATTATATTTATTCATGTTATAATCATGCAACGGTATTTTAAAACTAGTTCTTACGAAATCAACATATTTATATGACTTATTTTTTTTATCCTCAAAATTAGCGGACATACCATTAATTTTAGCTTTTTCTATTATTGAATCTAGCTTCCCACATATTAAAACATCTGTATCAATCCATGTAATCGTTTCGTATTCATTAAGCAAATCAAACATATAATAGCGAGAAAGCATTAATGCAGAAAATTTTTCAAACGCTGCTAATCCCTTTATTTTATCTGGCAACTCATAATCAAAATGTATAAAACGACAAGGCATAACACTTTGCATTATCTTCATATCTTTTTTGCTAATTGTTTCATAATAAATTATGGCCTCATCGAACAAGCCTTTATTAGTTTCATTTATTTGTATAAGAATATTACCAATTAGCGCCGGTCTAGTATCAGCAATCATTACTGCGTTTCTTTTTTTATTCATGACATTCACATCCTATTTTATTTTACATTATTTTAGTGTTATTTAAAAGGCTTTTCGCCTTTAATTAGCAAAAAATTATTGCCAACGTTTTTTACTCACTTGAATATCAACATGGCAATAATAATTTCAATTTTGTACAAAATCACTTATATGTTAGATTATAGAAAATCCAATAGCTTTAATTTATCAATTCTTTTATGTATGGGATTTTTTTTAAAATGTTGATTGAAAACCATGACAAAGTAAAATATAGAATAGCACCCAAAATCATAAACAGTAAACTATCATGATTGCTTGTAAATCCTATTCCTAATATATAAACTGGAGACAACAATTGTGCAAATATCATATGTATGTAATATATTCCTCCGGAATTAACAGCTATATTGGAAATAATACGTTTAAATTTGTCTGGTATTTTTTGTAATTTATCTTTTAGTAAAATAAACACTGTATAGAAAGATACACAATATAACGCACATGGAAATCTACTATAATCAAAATATGGATTGTTAGTCATCCCAAACACAAAGCTATCATAAAAAGCATATATAATAATTAATAAAAGTCCTAACATTGATACGATAACAGTGGTTTTTAAATCAATTTTTTTCTTTATATCGTCGATATTGTCATAAATATATTTTCCAAGTATAAAATAGCTAAATTCTGAAAATCCTAAAGCAAATAAAGGAATGGATACGAAATTATGATAATCAATTGTCCATTTCATTAACAGTGGTATAAAAAAAGTGAATAATAATAAGTATTTTATATGTTTTTTATCTAAAGCATAATACAGTTTACTTACAATTGGACTTAATAAATACAAAGCTATTAAAGGATACATAAACCATAGATGTGGAACTTGATGCCTAAATAGGGATTGGATAAATTGAAATCCCACATCAATATCCCATCCTAAGTAATATTTTTCAAATAACAAATATATTAACGTCCATATTAATAATTGGTAAACTCTTTTAATAATTCTTTTAGTGTTTTTGCTGTTTACTATATTGTCTTTTTTTATCAAGAAACACCCTGACAACATAAAAAAGATAGGCACAGCAATACTAGCAATAGCATTTACTAATAAAACCCATTTAAAGGAAGATGTTCCATATGAAGCGGTAAGATGTGTGCAAGTAGTGTGAATAACAATAACAAAAAAGATTGCAATAGTTCTCAACAGATCTGCAAATATTTCTCTATTGTTATTTGTTTTTTCATTTTTAAAATGTTTTTTATTAAAATAGCTTATTATTCCCATTTGCAACTTCCTTATCTTTGTTAAAGGTAAATAATTTGTTCAAACAGAATTGTATTATTGCAATAAAAATTACAGAAAATAATTTTACAGTTATTTCGTTATATTGTAATTTATTTACACCAATGTAAAACACTAGCATTGATATCAATAAGCCAATATACCCAACGACAAAAAACTTTAATGCCCTCTTACCCATATTATCTTTTACCTTAAAGTTAAAATGAGCATTTAATAGGAAACTACATGTAATGCCAATGTTGATGCCAATAAAATTAGCTATAAATAAAGGGACAGAAATATTTCTTAAACCAATAAAACTTAATGTATCGATACCTGCACATGTTAAACCAATTATTCCATATAAAAACATTTCTTTAATTATTGGGTACTCATTAATTATTCTTTTTATCATACTTTCAATGTCTTTCTCATAGTTCTGAAATCTTTGGTTGCCTTTAAGCCTATTTTCGTAATACTTTTCAAGTTTATAGTGTTTTTTCCACCTTGACGTGGTCTAAACGTAATTGGAATAAATTTTACTGATTCTTTGTTTTTTAAAAACATTACTGTAAGCATTACATTTGGCAAATTAAAATCTTTCGGCATTTTAGTTAAGTATTTCTTTAACAATTTGATGTTCATTAATCTAAATGGAGTATTTGCATCAGTTACATTTGTACCAAAAATACACAATAATAAAGCTTTCAAAGTTTTAGTGACAACTATTCTTGACAATCCATCTTTACGATGATTTCTATGTCCTATGATGGCAGAATGTTTTTTTCTATTTTCCCAAAATTGCCAAAATTCACTAGATAGTGTTTGCCCATCAGCATCTGTCTGAAAAACGTAATCTGCTTTATTATCAATGGCATATTGATATGCCATTATGACAGTTGGTCCGTGTCCACATTTTGGCCTTGATTCTAAAATTAATTGAGGCATCTTAGCGGTCATTTTTTTTACTATTTTACCTGTTCCATCTTTACTTTCACCATCGAAAATGACCAGTCTACTTTCTTTACCAATCTTTTCTACAACTTTATACCATTCGTTTACTACATCTATAATATTATCAGCCTCATTATATGAGGGAATAACTATATATAATTTTTCCACTTCTTCTACCTCCTATTTAAAATCTTTTCCCTGATCAATCGATTTTCTAATAACTTGATCCATATTTAAATATTCAAAATCACCAAAGCGTCCATGCAAATATATGCCCATTTTAGTATAATGTTTTCTTAAAATATCCATGTTTTGTTGATGATTCAAATCATACACAACATATGCATATTTAAATCTTATAATATCGCTATCAATTATCGATGTTTCATCATCTATAAAATTTATTTTCTTTAACCCTTGTACAACACTATCAACTATTTCTTCATCAGTCTTCATATCGTTAATATCTTTTTCACGATATGTTATTTCAGCCATATAAGTGACCGTATTATTCTTATGATATTTTTCACCCAAAAAATCAATTTTAGAAATACGATGAAAAATAACGTCTTTGTCTGCAACCATAAATGCAAAATTATCCCCGGCTAAATCCTTTGAAACTTGTATAGTAATAATCATTATTGAGTTATACTTTAGGTCTTTTGCTACCTTTTGAATATTCTGTTCTTCATCTTTTACTAGATCAACTAATTCACAAATTGGAATTGTTGAAACTATTCTATCGCATTTAATCTCTTTTTTATTATACTTTATAACATATTCATTACTATTTTTTTCAATTTCTTTTAGATTACAACCAGTTATTACACTAACTTTATCTGTCAATTTATTTAAATAAGATTGAATTAAAGAGAATGTAGCACCTTCATTTGGATAATTAAAATATAGTTGATGTAAGTAACCATCCACAGTCTCACCATTTGCACTTCTTAAAATATCTTCTTTTGGTGGTTTAGGAATTCTATCTACCATTTTCGTGTTCATAAATGATGGATCAAATTTCCAGATTTTTTCATTATATGGTCTTAAATACAAATTTGTGATTCCCTCACCAAAAGTTTTGAGAAAAAATTGCAACATATTTTTAGGTTCATAATTTTCATAAGGATTATGAACAAATGCATTAACCGCAAGTTCTTTATCTTCTAAAGGTAATTTTGATAAATCATTTTCAAAAGGGTATTGAACTAATATACCTTTGTGAATAATTCTATTTGATCTTCTTGTTTGATGGATATTACCTTCAAGCAAATTTTTCATCAATTCTAAAACCTCTTGATCCTTTGAAAAAATTATATGAGGTCCTGCGTCATACTTAACACCATTCAAATCATAACTTCTACAAAGACCGCCAAGAGTTTCTTCTTTTTCTAAAATTGTAATGTTTTCAATTTCTTTTCTTTTTTGTAACTCGTAAGCCAGCGATATAGCGGCTAAACCACCACCTAATATTGTAACTTTCATTATTTCACTTCTTTCTATTTTCTAAAATATAAATACATTCCGTAATGGTTCAAGGCCAGCTCATATTCTTCATCTAATACCATTTGAACTTTGTTTGCAATGTCGGTGTATGTTTCGTATGCATTAACATCTACTATGACCAAAGCTTTTGTTTTTTCATCGGCTACATCTTTTATAACTTGATTGACAATTTTTTCTTGAGAAGAAAAAGTCCAATAGTTTTGATAAGAGTATTTAGAACTAGATAATCTGTCAGATACTAAATATAGTTCTGGATAACTCCCAAATATCATTATACCATCTTTGGGATTGGTATTCTTATTTATTAAGTTACCAAATTCAGTTAAATCAGGACGTGTATTTTCGTTTTGTATAATCCATGCTTTGCTTTTCATGTAATCATAAGAATTATTGTCATACTTGGCTATTATAAAACCAATTACAAACATCATACTCAAAATCATAGTTTTAACAATCGCATTGTTTTCATTTTCTATAGCAATGTACCAAATACTCTTAAGAAAAAAACCAAAGCATATTATAAAACAAGGTAATAATATTATACCATAATGAGGAAAATGAAAACCAGATAAGGATGTTGACACCAATGTTAATACCAATAAAACATAAATAGAAATAAAATATACATACTTGTTACCATAAATTTTTTTATACAATTTAGGCAAAAACAATAATGTTATTGGCAATAAAGAAATTATAAAGGCAGGTGATTTAATAAAAAACTTAAGGCATTCAACCATTCTCGATGAAAAAAAGCCTCCGCCACTATCTATGTAAACAAAATTAAGCAATATATACTGATAAAAAAACTCTCCCCATGCTTTATAAATAGTAAAATAAACAGCAAAAGGTAAAAACATTATCAAACAACCAAGCAAAAAATATAACAAAAATATAAAAGCCTCTTTTATTTTTTTGCTAAAAATTAAATCAAAGAATATCACAGGGCAAAAAACCACCCACAATACTGCTACATTTGGTCTCAACAATATACATCCCATAAAACAAATCCCTGAAATAATTGAGGACAACACACTTATCTTTTGATTACCGTTATAAAAGTATTTGCTAAAAAAATATAATGATATACCTATAAATCCTAGTGAAAATGTTTCAGTAAAATTTCCAATATCTAAATAATATGGCATAAACATGGCTAAAAGTAATATTGAACATACACCAACTAATCTGTTTGAAAAAAGCTTTATGGTCTTATATGAAAATAACAAAAATGTAAACGTTGAAATAAAATCTAATAACCAGACACCTTTTAATCCATTTATTAGCAAACCAAAAGCATTAATTACAAAAATTAATGGTCCTTTATGATCAAAGATATCTACATACATTGTTTTCCCGCTTAGAAGGGCTTTACCATCATATAAAAAACCTGATGAGTCATTCCATGGAATTGTTTTGGATAATGGACTTGTTAAATATAAACACGTACATAGAAAAGTAATAAAAGATATAAGAATTGTTATAAGAATTTCTTTATAGTCATTTATTGATAATTTTTTTTTGATTAATCTGTTTTTCACTACTGACTATCCTCCAATATGTGCCAACTAAATTCAAATTAATGATACCACATATTACTATTTTTTTATACATATTTATTTAAAAAAAGATATATTTTGCAAAAAAAACGTTTTTATTATCTATTATTAATTTTTTAGGCCATATCATTTATGAAATGGGTACATAAAAAAAAATTGTTATAAGATGTAAAATAACTTAAACAATTTCTTCTATATTTATTTTTTTGCTTGTTCTGGTCTGTCTTTGTAATCAATTTCTATATCCATGTCATTTATAATATTATTCCTAAAAAATAAAGAAACTAGTGTTTATCGGTTATATTATTACCGGTTATTTCACCTTTAGTTAAGTAATTATAAAATATTTTCATCATCATGTGATCAAAAGTCATATGAATGTCTTCTGCAATTTGCATATCCATTTCATCGACATGCATTATATAATTAGCCATTTCTTTTAGTTTTCCTCCAGTATAACCTGTCATTCCTAAAATTTTAGCACCAACTTCATGAGCATACTCTGCTGCATTTAAAACATTTTTAGAATTTCCTGAACCAGATATTCCTATTAATAAATCATTTTTAGTTATTTTATTTAATAATTGAAATCTAAATATTTCATCATAGCCAATATCGTTTGCTACTGCCATCATTGTTGATACGTTATCATTTAAACAATAAAAATTAAATTTTAAATCAGTATATTCACTTATACCTTTATTAAAATCATTTTGCATGTGTGATGCTGTAGAAGCTGAACCTCCATTACCACATACATAAATAGTACCACCATTTTTATATGTCTCATAAATAGCATTCATTGCCTCATTTAATTCATCTAAATTTAAATCATTTATAACTTTAATTTCTCTTTCATAATATTCTTTAATTGCTTTTTTAAAATCCATAATTTTCTCTCCTTTATCAATTTATTTTATTAATATTTCCGTTAAATATTAGATTTCCATCAGATAATTTATTAACAGTAATTTCTTCGGGTAAATATTTAAATGCTTTTTTAATTTCTTTTTCAGTAGTAATATAATTTTTATTATTATTATGAAATTTTATATTATTAATAATTAAACATTTATTATATCCATAATCAAAACAAGAAATATTTCTGCAATCATATCCTGTAATTACCAAATATCTTAATAATCTTCCTGTATTAAATGAATGAACATGATTCACCGTAATATCAGTTTCATTAGGGGGTACAATAATAGCTAAAGTTCCTCCTTTATTGATATTTTTTTTAAGTTTTATTAAAAATTTTTCAACATCTCTTATATGTTCTAATATATGACAAAGCCAAATTATATCGAACTTTTCTTTAATATCTAATTCTAAATAATCTCCAATAATAATGTCGCCATAACTTTTTAGATATTTACCATTATAAAGCTCATCATATCCAAGATTTATACCAGTAACTTTTTTCCCATAATTGGAAAAAATACGTCCTTGAATTCCATCACCACATCCAATATCTAACACACTGTTCAATTTACTACCTTCTACCGCTTTTAGTAAAGCTCGATATCCTCTTACTAATGTGTTACTAGATATTAATATATTAGTAAAATCAAAATTATAGTTAAATAGAAACTCTAAATCTTTTCTGTTTTCACTATTAAATATTATATAGTATATATCATCTTT
>JAAYPA010000097.1 GCA_012520055.1 Mollicutes bacterium | reverse complement strand
TAATAAATTAAAGATCTTGAAATATTTAAAAATTTACACATAGCGCTGATATTGTACTTGTCTGCATTTTCTTTAATAACTAGAATTTTCGTCCCATTATCAGCGCCGCTTGCTTTAAAATATCATTTTCCATCTTAAGTTGACGGTTCTCTTTTTCAAGTTCTTTATAGCTCTTTTTTATAATTAATGATTTATGGAAAATGAAAAGAAAAGAATTAAAACAACTAGGATTTTCCGATAATGAGATAACTCAAATAATTATCAAATTACAATTACATGCAATAGATTTAAATAAAAGAAGTTATTTAGATTAAATGATTGCAATGTTAATAAAAAAAACGATAAGAAAACTAAATAATTTTAATATTATTTAGTTTTTTATTTTATTCAACTATAATTTTAGTTAACTCAACTTATAGTTTATTACTTTAAAAATATATCAATGGTAAAATTTAAATGTAAATGGAGGAATATTTATGATTTATTTAGATTATGCTGCAAATACACCAGTAGATGAAAGAGTTTTAGATAGATTTAATGAAGTGACATTAAAATATTCAGGTAATCCTAATAGTCTTCATACTGAAGGATTAAATGCAAAGAAAGAAATAGATGAGGCAAGTGAATACATTTCTAATGTATTTAATACAGATAAAGAAAATATTATTTATACAAGTGGTTCTTCAGAATCAAATAATTTAGTTATAAAAGGAATTGCTTTAATGAATAAAGGAAAACACATAATTATATCTGAGGTAGAACATTCGTCTGTAGTTGCTCCATGTAATTTTTTGACTAACTTTGGATATGATATATCAGTTATTCATTTAGATAAAACTGGTCATGTTGATTTAGAAGAATTAGAAAAATCTATTAGACCTGATACAGTATTAATAAGTATAACAAGTGTAGATTCAGAATTAGGTACAATTCAGCCAATAAAAGAAATAGTAAAGATAGCTAAGAAACATAAAGTTTTGTTTCATACTGATGCTACTCAAGCTATAGGAAAAACGAATATTGATTTTAATGGTGTAGATTTTTTAACTTTTGCTCCTCATAAATTTTTTGGACTTAATGGAATGAGTGTATTAATTAATTTTAATAAAACTAAATTAATACCATTAATTCATGGAGGTAAATCTACAACTATTTTTAGAAGTGGAACACCTGTAACAGCTAATGCAGTTGCTACATCTTATGCTTTAGAATTAGCAACTAATAATTTAGAAGATAAATTAAAATATATACAAGAATTAAAAGATTATTTAATATCTAATTTAAGTGATATTAAAAATATACATTTTAATAGTCCGAAGGATTCAATTCCAAGTACATTAAACTTTAGTGTTCCTAATGCCAGTAAAATAGTTGAAGAACTATATAAAAGAAATATTTGTATATCAACTAAATCTGCTTGTTCTTCGCAAGATATACCTTCTAAATCCGTTTATGCAATTACCAGTAATGAAGAGTATGCAAAGAATTCTATAAGAGTTAGTTTTGCTAGCATAACAACTAAAGAAGAAATAGAAGAATTTATAAAAATATTTAAGGAAGTGTATTATGAAAATAATTAAAATAAATGCTGTTTGGTGTCCAGGATGTTTGGTATCAAAAGGTATATGGAAGAAAATACAGAAAAAGTACAAAGATAATGAATACATAGATTATGATTATGATTTAGATGAAGAAATAATAGAAAAATATAATGTTGGTGAAATAGTTCCAGTTGTTATATTTGAAAAAGATGGAAAAGAAATAAAAAGATTAATAGGTGAAAAATCATATGAAGAAATAATAAAAGAAGTAGGGGATTTATTATGAGAAAATATCTTTTATTATTAATACTATTAATCTTATTTATTCCAACATATGTGTTTGCTTTAAGTGATAACTATAAAGATATAGTAAGTGATATTACTAATACCAAGATAGAAGATAATAAAATTAATTTATATTTATTTAGAGGAGAAGGATGTCCTCATTGTAAGGAAGAAGAGGAATGGCTTTCAACAATAACTGAAAAATATAAGGATAATTTAAACGTAATTGACTATGAAGTATGGCACAATGATGAGAATGCTAACTATTTATCCGAAGTTAGAAAAACATTAAACGATAGTAAATCTGTTGGCGTTCCTTACACTGTTATTGGAGACTCATACTTTTTAGGTTATAATGAAACTATTGGTGATCAAATAGAATCTAAAATAAATGAGTATATTGGAAATGAAGTAAAAGATGATATAAAAATACCTGTATTAGGTAAAACAAATATTAAAGAAGTATCTATACCAATAGTTGCAATAATATTGGGATTCATAGATGGATTTAATCCTTGTGCTATGTGGATATTACTATTATTGATAAATATATGTGTTACTACTAAAGATAAAAAGAAAATGAAATTAATTGGTTATACTTTTATTTTTTCATCAGCTCTAATATATTTATTTTCAATGTTAGGCCTTAGTTTAGTTGTTAATTTAACAACTGTATTAATTATAAGAAAAATAATAGAGTTGCTTGCTATTATATTAGGTATATATAATTTATATATATATATAAAAACAAGAAATGATACAGGATGTCATGTAGTAGATAAAAACAAAAGGAAAAGTATAATATCTAAAATAAATAATATAATAAAACAAAAAAATGTTTTAATAGCAATCATATTAACATTTATTTTAGCTAGTTCAGTAAATTTAGTTGAACTAGCTTGTTCAGTAGGCTTTCCAGCAATATTTCTTGAAATACTTGCAATAAACGAAGTAGGTTTATTTGCAAGATTTATATATCTAATAATATATATATTCTTTTATATAGTAGATGATTTAATTGTATTATTATTATCGATTAAAGCATTTGAAGTAAAAGGAATATCTACTAAATATAATAAATATGTAAATTTAATAGGTGGGATTCTAATGATAATCATGGGAATTCTATTGATATTTAAACCAGAATGGATAATGTTAAATTTTTAAGGAGGACAGAATGAAATTTATTGTACAAGATGAGATAAAAAAATTAGGGATAAAAATATTAGAAGTTGAAATTCATGGTCTAGATAATACTTCTTATAATGAAGAATTTGAAACATGGAGAAATAATAAAGTAAATGAATTAATAAAAAAATATAAAGACTATGGATTGTCAACAGTTTATTAGACAAATTAAATGTGGACAGATTTATATTGCATAGGAGTTAAGTAATCTAAAGAGCCGTGAATTCTAAAATTATTAAACCAATTAACATAATCAAATAATTCTAATTCAAGCTGTTCAAAACTATTAAATTTTCTATTAAAACAGAACTCTGTTTTAAAGATTTTATAAGTAGCTTCAGC
>JAAYPA010000096.1 GCA_012520055.1 Mollicutes bacterium | reverse complement strand
TTCCTTTTTGACTTTAATGTTAGGAATGGCTATTTCGATTATCCCTATCACAATTTCTGTTAAAATAAATGCCACATTATATTCTTTTATAGTTGGTTTAGTTATGTTAATAGCTTGTCTAATATTATATACAGTTTTGTTTAACAAAGGTAAAAAGTTATTTAAAAGTCTTTAAATTATGTTATAATTTATTGGGAGAATAAAAAGATATGGATGAGAAAATAATCAATAAAAAAATTGTGGAAGTATTATATCGAGACAAAATCTTTTTTAAATCTTATATACAAGATTATTTAAAAAGATTGTTAAAAAATAGATTAAATACTGAAGAAGTTTTCCCATATCTCATTAATTTTTTAAATGAGAATAATTTAACTCCTAATAAATTATTGGATTTTTCCGATCAGATTAATCTGGAATTCAATAAACAAGGTTTAAGAAATCATAATTTTCCGGAAAGTAATATTTATACTCCTCCAGAACATTTACTTATATGGACTAAATTGCGTTCTTTAATAAATAATTATCAAGGTATCTGGAAAGATTTTAATGTCTTAGATAAAGAATCATATTTTCATGTTAATTTAATGAGAATATATCCTTTTGTTCATAATAATGAATTAATAAGTAATTTAATTTTAAGTGCTAATTTAATTAAGGGATTATATCCACCGGTTATTTTTGATAATTATAAATATGAATATTATGATTGTATCAAAATAGGGGACTCTTTAAAACTTAAGGACATTATTATTAAAATAATGGATGAAGAAAGAGAATATTTAATAAATTTTTATAAGAAATATTATTTATTTCCGGAAAATATACCAATTGAAGAAATTATTATGCAAAAGAGCAATTTTTAAAAAATTGTTCTTTCTTTATTTATTTTTGCTATACTTAAAATGAGGTGTAAATATGATAAAATATGAAACAGATTCCAGATTAATAAAAGAAGGACAAATATTTGTAGCAATTAAAGGTCATACCGTTGATGGGCATGATTTTATTAATGATGCCATAAATAAAGGAGCATCTAAATTAATTGTTGAACATAAAATAGAATCTTCTATCCCTTATGAAATAGTACCGAATAGTGAAGAATATTTAAAAGAAAAAATAGTAGAGGAATATAGTCCGCTACTTAAGGATTTAAAAATAATCGGTGTAACCGGTACGAATGGTAAAACTACGACTTGCTTTTTAATATATCAATTACTTAAAAATTTAAATCAAAAAGTAGCTTATTTAGGTACTATTGGTTTTTTTTATAATGATGTTCATAAAATTTTAAATAATACGACACCGGATATTTTAACTTTATACAAGTTACTACTTGAAGCCAAAGAAAACGGTATGGAGTATATAGTTATGGAAGTATCTTCTCATTCTATAGCTTTAGAAAGAATCAGTGGTTTAAAATTTAAAATCGGAGCATTTACCAATTTAACCCAAGATCATTTAGATTTTCATAATACAATGGAAGATTATCTTAAGACAAAATTAAAACTATTAAGTTATTTAACTTTTGATGGTATCATGATTGTTAATGATGATGATTCATATGGTAAAGAATTTGAAACAGGAAATTATAAAACTATTGGCCAAAAGGGTGATTATAAAATTGTAAACTGTACTTATTATCAAGATGCTACTTTAATTGATTTTGTTTATGAGCAAAATAATTATCAAGTTAAAACTAATTTAGTAAGTAGTTTTAATGTCTATAACTATTTAATGGCTTTAGCTATTTTAAATAATTTAGGTTTCAGCATTGAAGATATAATAAATGAAACAAGTAAAATTTATCCACCAAAGGGAAGATGTGAAACCATTAAAGTCGGGAAAAATAATTATGCGGTTATTGATTATGCTCATACTCCTGATGCGGTAGAAAAAGTGATTAAAGCTCATTTAGAACTTGATCATAATCGAATCATAACTATTATTGGTTGTGGCGGAGATCGTGATCCTAAGAAAAGACCTATAATGGGTAACATCGCTACCAGTTTAAGTGATTATGTTATTTTCACCAATGATAATCCCCGTACTGAAGATCCAAAAAAGATTATGGAAGATATTATCAGAGATAATAAAAGTACTAATTTTGAAGTTATTTATGATCGGGAAGAAGCTATTAAGAAAGGTATCAAGCTGTTGACTGAAAGAGATTTCTTACTACTATTAGGTAAAGGACATGAAGATTATCAAATAATCGGTCATGAAAAAATCCATTTTGATGATGCCGAAATAGTAAAAAAATATTTATAAATTTAATGTAAAGTATAATACTATAAATATAAAGTATTGTACTTTATTTTGTTATAATAGTTAAAAGGTGAGGTATATGAACGAAAAATATCAAGAATATAAAAATTCACCGGAATATAAAAAACAGATATTAATTAAAGTATTTTTAGGTCTTTTATTGATAGTTATTATTATATGTGTTTTTATGTTTTACAGAATGTTTGATAAAGATACTGTAAAATATGATCCTAAAAAAAATTATTCTTATCAAATTATCGATAATGTTGTTGAGCTAGAAGTTGATGGAAAGATAATGACTACTTATAAATGTAAAACTTCTTGTCAAATATATACTCGTAACGGAGAAATAACCGGTTACTTTAATAAAGGCAAAATATTGATCCAAGAAGGATTAAATGTTTTCTTATATGATTTATTAAATAATAAAAAAGTCAGTGATTATTATAATCGCTTTGATTATATTTATGATGGTAATAATAAAGAATTAGAGAACATTAAAATGTTTAAAGTTACCGATTCTTTTAATAAACATGGTATATTAGATTTAGACGGCAAGATATTAATTGATTTAATTTATGATGAATTAGGTAAGATATATGGTACCGACATAACTAATTATTCTTATGCTAAAAATTATATAACTGCCAGAACCACTAATAAATGGGGAATAATATCTTTAACTAATGGTAAAAAAATAATTGATTTTCAATATAAAGATATTAAAGTTAGTTCTTATAATAAAATAGCGATTAAAGAAGGTAATCTATGGTCAGTTGTTGATGAATCAAATAAAAGGTTAATATCTAAAGGATATTCATCAGTTGATATTTATACAGATTATTATGTCGTTAGTGAAGCCGGTAAAGCTTTCGTAATTGACTCCTTAGGAAATGTTTTTAGTAATAAAATTGATTTGTATTATACTGTTGATCCTTGGGCAACAATTACTATCAAAGGATTAAGTTCAGCTATTGAAGATGGTAACTTATATCTTTATGTAGATGTTCCTATAGATATAAAAGCCGGTACTTATAAAACCGTTAAATATGTTTATGATAAAGAGAATAAAGAATTAGAAATTGCAGAATAATCTGTAATTTTTTTTATAATCATATATGATATAATTATGATATGGATAGGAGAATGTTAATGGCTAAAATACTTGAAATAAAAAATTTAACAAAATATTATGGCAAAATTTTAGGGGTTAAAAATTTATCATTAACACTTAATGAAGGAGAAATTTTCGGCTTTATCGGACCGAATGGTGCCGGAAAGTCAACTACTATTAGAGCTGTTATGAATCTTATCAATAAAACTAGTGGCACAATTTTATTTTATAACAAAGAATTAACGCAAGATAACGTTTCTTTGAAAAAACTAATTGGTTATCTTCCGAGTGAAATCCATTTATATGATGATCTAACAGTAAAAAAGATGCTTGATTATCATGAAAGTTTTTATACGAAAGATATTCATAAAAGAAGAAAAGAATTAGTTAAAAGATTTAAATTAAATGAAGATAAAAAAATAGAAGAATTATCTTTAGGTAATTTAAAAAAATTAGGTATAGTTTTAGCCTTCATGCACGAACCAAAATTATTAATTTTAGATGAACCGACCAGTGGATTAGATCCGATTATGCAACAAGTTTTTAATGATTTATTAAAAGAAGAAAAGGCCAAAGGAACAACGATATTTTACTCAACACACATTTTAAGTGAAATATCCAAAATTTGTGATCGAGTAGGGATTATTAAAGATAGTAAGTTATTAAAAGTTGAAACAATAGAAGAATTACAGAAAAAAAATTTAAATTTAGTTTCAATTGAATCTAAGGACATATCAAAAATAAAAAAAGATTTAAATATTCAAGTCATCAATGAAGATAAAAAAAGCATTAAATTTAAAAATAATTTACCAATAGATAGATTAATTAAAACATTGACAAAATACCAAATCGATAAATTATTGATAGAAGAAGCAACTTTAAAAGATATTTTTTTACATTATTACAAATAGGAGGAAATATGTTTAAGAGAGAAATAAAAATCAACTTAAAAAGTTATATTGTTTGGTTATTAAGTTTAATAGTTTTATTTTCAATTGTCTATTTGGTTTATCCCTCTATAGAAAATAATAAAGAGATTAATGAAATGCTTAAAGCATTTCCTGATGAATTATTGCAAGCTTTTAATATGGATATATCTTTCATAGATACTGCTTACGGTTGGTTGAAAACCGAAGGTTTTGTCTTTATATTACTTATTACAGGATGTTTTTCGGGAATTATGGGTTCAAATATTATCTTAAAAGAAGAAAGTGATAAAACTATTGAATATCTATATAGCTTACCAGTCACTCGTAATAAAATAATTTTTAATAAAATATTGGCTGGTTTTATTTATATTGTTTTATTAATTATTGGAATAGGGGTATTTAATTATTTTGGATTATTATTTAGTGGAGAGTTTGATTCTAAACAATATATTTTATTATCAATAACTCCTTTGTTTTCTTCCATACCAATTTATTTTATCTGTTTATTCTTATCCACTTTTACTAATAAAACTAAGAAAATGTTAAGTTTAAGTTTAGGTATAGTCATAATGAGCTATGTTTTAAATACTATATCTTCGATATCGGAAAATACACAATTTTTGAAATATTTCTCAGTCTTTACTTTAGTTGATTTAAGAAATGTTATTTTAAATATTTCTATAAAACCTATTATGATTTTTCTAAGTCTGATTATTTCAATTATATTTTTCATTTTAATGATAATCAGATATAATAAAAAAGAATTAGTGTAGGTGAAATATGAAGTATATATTTATTGTCAATCCTGTAAGTGGAAACCATAATCACAGCGTTATTATTTGCAGAATTCATGATTATATGGAAAAACATCATTTTGAATATGATATTCATTTTACTAAGGGACCTGGAGATGCTACCTTAATTTCGCAGAGATATTTAAACGATAAAAAAACGGTTATTTATGCCGTAGGTGGAGATGGAACATTAAATGAAGTAGTAAATGGAATAGCTGAAAGTAGCCTTAAATTAGGAGTAATTCCTGTCGGAAGCGGTAATGATTTTTATAAAGTTTTAAAAAACACGAAAAGAAAAAATTTAAAAGTCGATTTAGGTATGGTTAATGATAAATATTTCATTAATATTGCCAGTGTAGGAATCGATGCACAAGTATCTAATAATGTCAAAATCTTTAAAAAATTAAAGTTCCCTAAAAAATCAATATATGATTTAAGTATTATTTATACATTCTTAAAATTTAAATATCAAAATTTTAATATTAAATATAATAAAAAAGAATATGATTCTCAGTGTTTAATAATTGCTGTTTGTAATGGTAAATATTATGGTGGAGGATACAAAATTGCACCAATGGCCGCTTTTGATGATAATTATTTTGATGTGTATTTTGCTGATAAAGTTTCCAAAAGAAAAATACCTGGTTTAATTAATTTACTTAAACAAGGTAAACATGAAGATAGTCCGATAGTAAAAAAAGAACGATTAAAAGAAATAACAATTTCATCAGATAAAAATATTATATGTAATTATGATGGAGAAACCCTAATAGCTAAAAAATTAGTTTTTAAAATGATAAGAGATTCAATTAGAATACATAATGATATGAAACTTGTTAATGCCATCCTAAAAAATGAAGAAATGTAAGAATAAAGAATATGAATTGAATACAGTAATATCTTTTAAAGTATATGACGACAAAATAAAATTAGAGTAACTACTAAGTCAAATAGAATAATAGATATTGAAGTATTGGAATATAACGAAAATCAAAAAAATTATTGAAAATTATTTAAACGTATAATTGAAGTTCAGTCTTTAAAAGTGGATACTGTTAGTAGCACTACTTTAACATCTACTACTTATTTAAAAGATGCCCCAAAATAAAAAAATGCTTAGATAAAGTTCCCTTTATAGTTGACACATAATTATTTTTTAATACGTGTCAACTAGATGGGGTACATCATCTTAAGCATTATTTTTTTATTATTTTGTCTATAATTTTTTCGGTACTATGTCCTTTAAAAGCTTCTAAAACTTCAATAGGAATAGCAAAAATAATTGTATTAGATTGATCTGAAGAAAGATCATTAATAGTAGCAAGCGTTCTTAAATGTAAAGCTCCCGGTGATGAAGACATTATTTGAGCAGCCTTAGCTAGATTTTCGCTGGCTTCAACTTCACCTTGAGCTAGAGTAATAACTGCTTGTTTTTCTCTTTCAGCCTCTGCAACTGCGGCGATAACTCTTTTCATTTCTTCAGGTAGACTGATATCTTTAAGCTCGACATTTTCTACTTCAATTCCCCAAGCATCGGTAGCTTCATCGACAATTTTACAAATTTCTTGAGAAATTTTTTCTCTTTCACTTAACAATTCATCTAAAGTTACAGTACCAACAGCATTTCTCATTGTTGTTTGAGCAAGCTGACTAATAGCATATTTATAATTTTCAACCGCTATTATACTTTTGGCTGCATCAAAAACTTTATAATAAATAACGGCATTGATTTTTATTGATACATTATCCTTTGTAATTGCATCTTGTTCCGGTACATCAACTGCTTTTGTTCTAATATCAACTTTTCTGATATTTTGAACAATCGGTAATATTAAATGCCATCCCGGCTCTAAAATTTTGATATATTTACCAAATTGAAACTTAATACCTCTTTCATATTCATCGATTTGTCTTATTGAACGTAGTAAAACGATAATAATTAAGACAATAATAATAAATTCCCAATACATATAATTCCTCCTTCATATTAATCATATAATAATTTGCAATATTTAACAATATATTTGACTTTTTTTTCTTAGACGCTTATTATTAAAATAGGTGATGATAATGAAAGTCGTTGAAACTAAAAAATTTAAAAATTGTTTAAATATTGGTGTATCTATTATTTTAGTTTTTATGGGAATATTTTTATTAATCTTTCCTTGGTTTGGAGAAACCAGACCTGGTAGATTATTATATTTGCTATATACTGTCTATGGTGGAATTAAAATAATTGAATATATATTTACCAGAAATGATAAAGATTATGAAGACCTTTATACAGGTATAGCTTGTATTTTAGCAGCTGCTAGTGGTTTTAAATTTTGGATGTATTCATCTGCTATGGTACTTAGTCTTACTTTAGTATCATGGATAGGTATCATGGCAATTATTAAATTAATAAAACTAGATTTTTATCATGATCGTAGTAATAAAATGTTTTATGTTAATTTAATAACTTTTTCGGTCTTTTTGCTAGCCGGTTTATTAACAAGTGTTAATTTATATTTTGAAGAAGCTATTCAAACTATTATGTTAGGTTTATTCTTTTTAGTTAATGGAATGCTTAATTTAATAGAAGATGGAATTAGAATATATTGGGAGAATAAAGAAAACAGTAAAAATAAATAATTAAAAATCAAATACCTTCATATATTTAAATGGAGGTAATAATGGAAATATTAAAAGTTTCAAGCAAGAGTAATCCTAGTAAAGTAGCAGGAGCTATAGCTAACGTTTTTAGGATTGACGGTGCCGTAGAAATTCAAACAATCGGTGCGGGTAGCTTAAATCAAGCAATTAAAGCAATAGCAATTGCGAGAGGTCGGGTTACTCCTCAAACTCAGTACTAGAGATAATTAGAAGAGGACAGGTCGCATTAGGCGAGAAACCCTATATATTAAGGTACTTTGCGAGATTTTATATCTAAAATATTTTAAAAATGAG
>JAAYPA010000106.1 GCA_012520055.1 Mollicutes bacterium | reverse complement strand
TACGATATCGTTTACACTAGCCGCTTTATCCAACACTGACGCCAAGTCGTCCACAGTTATGCCAAAATCAGCTAGTTTTGTTGGTAAGCCGATGGATTTATTGAAAGCGAAAATCTTTTCCCGTTCTTCGGATTGGTTGTCCATCGTCAACATTACTAGTACACCATACGAAACATTTTCCCCATGAAGATGGTTCTTTTCCACTTGCTCCAGGGTTGTCAAGCCGTAAGCCGTAGCATGAGCAATGGAACTGTTGTAATCCATATCCACCAGGTTGGATACCAGGCCTGTGCTAACAATTATGTTCAACACTACTTGGTCAAAGGCATATGAGCCTTGTCTCGCCTTATTCGCATCCATTGCTTCCTTGCCATAGCGGACAAGCGGCTCTACACACATGCCACTAATCATAAGGCCCATTGCGTTGAAATGTTCTAGCTCGCGTCCCCGTCCAGAGAATGTCGGCTCATAGTATTTCGCCAAGGTATCCCCTATGCCAGCCCAGAGATACTGACTTGGCGCTTCCACCATAATACGGGTATTCATAAAGCAATGTACCGGCGGTGCCGCATAAATACGAACAGTACGATAGCTATGATCAGGATGGTATACAGCTGAAATTGCCGATGTCGGTGCACAGGTAGCCGCAATAGTCGGGAAAGTGAAAACCGGTTTACCTAGATCATCCCCAACAATTTTAGCAGTATCGATAGCCTTGCCACCGCCTACGGCAAAAATCATGTCAGCTTCCTGTACCGCGGCATTTTCACACAAGGCCGCTGCTGCTTCAAAAGAAGCTTCATTACCATATAATTCGAAATCGTTTATGGAAATATCGGAATCGGCAATACCAGCCAGCAAACTTTCTTTTGCCTTGGCCATAGCCGTCTGACCACCAATAACTACCGCCGTTTTGCCGTATAAGCCGCAAATACCTGGTATCTTTTTGTATATCTCATCATCCCCGATACTGTAGCAAGGTAAAAATACACTGTAATTTTCCATAATTTTATTCTCCTTTAATATATAAGTTTCCAGGTAACAAAAAGCCCCTATCGGCGCCAATCGGCATCAATAGGGGCGTATATACGCGGTACCACCCTAACTTTATTACTTAGTGCTTTCGCAGTCTCGTTAACGGCGAGTTCCGTCTTAAGCTACTAAAAACTACAGTTCGTTCACTTAAGAAGTTCATAGTTGATAAAACATAATACTATTTGTATCGGATTTCAGCTGTCCCGACTCTCTGTGACAAAATTTTGCACTATATTTACACTAATCATTACTTTTTTTATAATAAAATTGTATTATGTAAATATATTGTATCAATTTTACGCACTCCTGTCAACACGCATTTACACATGAAAATATTTATACTTTTTAGCTTTACGAGATTATTCTACTTCGAACCATTACAACCGCAACTGCTACTACCCGTTTGGCTGTAAGGACAACCAACGCATTTGGCACCTTTTCGTTTTTCAATAACGATTTTAGCAATTGCAGCAATAACGATTGTTAGAATAATAATCAATACAATTAGATTAGTCATAGTCTACTCCTATACACTTAATGACAGCTTTTCTGCCGCCTTTTGGTTGCCTTGTTTCATAAGAAAAACAACATAGCCAATCATCGCAGTTACTGCAACTAGACCTGCTAAGAAGCCAGTGCCGAAATTGCCTGTCGTTAATAACGTTCCCACCTGATAAGTAATGAAGGCAACTGTATACCCCGTACCTAATTGGAATG
>JAAYPA010000124.1 GCA_012520055.1 Mollicutes bacterium | reverse complement strand
GCGGGCATTCTTATCAGCATTTACGGTAATTTTTATTTGCTTAATATCAGGATACTGTCTAAGGCGATTTACTAAGTTATCCAGACCTATCTTTTCCTCGTTTATATAAATTTCATCGTTTTCTGATATGGTTATGACAGTATTCTCAACCTTTTGCACTGCTGCATGCTGGGCTTGCGGCAGCTGGACATGGAGATTTCGTTGTTCAGACATATATAGCGTGCTCATCATATAAAAGACCAATAAGAAAAAAATTATATCGATCATCGGTATGATCATAATTTGGGGCTGCGGTTTTTGCCGGTAAGCTGATAGTTTCATCGATTTATCAACTCCAGAACTTCAAGAAAGTTATTGGTTATAATCTCAAGGCTGGTAATAATATCTTCCAGACGTTCAGAAAAGTAGCTGTGAAATAATGCGGCGATAATAGCTACGCATAATCCGGCGGCTGTTGCAATAAGGGCTTCACCGACACCGCCCGTTATTATGCTAGGTTGGCCTGAAGACAAGGACAGAACATTAAAGGTTTTGATCATTCCCAGTACCGTTCCCAGCAGTCCCAGCAAGGGGGCTAAGGTAATAATGGTAGATAAATATGACAGGCGCAAGCGGAGCTTGGAGATTTGCGCTGCCGCTTCACCCTCCATAGCATCACGGATACCTTCGCTGCGTTGCTTGGAAATACAGCTTGCTGCCTTATACAAAATAGGAGCTGCTGCGTTTGTGCTGGCCTCACATAGTGCTAATGCCTGCTGAGGTTGATTATTTACCAAATACTGTTTAACTTGCTGCCACATCAGCATAATATCTTTGCTGGCCCGCCGGTAAACAACGAGCCGCTCAACGCCAATCGCTAAGGTGATGACCGAGGCGATAAAGATGGGGTACATCATAGCCCCGCCTTTACTAAATAAAAAAACACTTTGCTCAAAACTCATATTACCTACTCCTTGCAGTATTACTTATTTTTCTTTGTAGTTCAGCTGCTATCATTGTTCCGCAGGGCTGATTGGATTCAGCCTTCATCATTTGGATAAAGTGGCATACATCGCTTGCGTCCAACAGGCCCCAACAGTATTCCTGCCAAATCGATTGGCTGGCTGCCAGTAATATTTTGCTGTTTTTCGATGCTGCTATTTGTTCCGGGGTTAGGGATGTAAACAGATCCGACCGGCATAGGCGTTGGGGCAATGCACCTTGGCTAGCTGAAGAAATATCACATTCTAAAGCCAATGACTGCTTAACGGCCGTTTTAACAGCAGTACAAAAGAGCTCGCCTAACTTTGATTGTGTTCCCGTATCCCGGCAAATTAACGGCGAGTCCTGATTGCAGACAAGGATGACGCCGTCAGTACCGGTGCCGGTAGCCGGCTTTTGGGTTAAAGGGCTGGCAATAGCCAACTCCTGCAAGGCAGCAGTTTTAGCTTCGGTAATGCTGAGAAGGGCTTTGGCCATTGAACCATATGGCATTTTAATATTTGTAAAAGCCAGAATGTTGATTGTGCCGCCAATTGGCTGATAGTTGCCGTTGTTTTCAAAATAACAGCCCGCATCACCGGCCCGCGCGGCATTTTTATCTACTCCAGCTGTGGCCACAACCTCGACAATCAGGTCATTGAAGGTTGAAATGCTATAAGCGCGGCAATTCATCCGGGCGCTTGTCAATAGGCCGGTGG
>JAAYPA010000017.1 GCA_012520055.1 Mollicutes bacterium | reverse complement strand
TGAATTAGAGTTTAAAATTATTAAAAAGGATAATGATTATTTGATTGAATATAATAATATTTATAATTTAGACATAAACTTTGATATTTTAGAAGAAAATGCAAATGAAAGTTTTTCACCTTATGATGAAGATGGTCAGTTTGAGATTTTTTAATTTAATAATTTAAATAGTAAAAATATGATTAAGCAGATAGAAATATCTGTTTTTTTGTGCAATAGAAAGGATAAAATTATGGAAGAAAAGATAGTAAATATAGAAGTTAAAAATATAAAAGATTTTCCAAAACATCCATTTAATGTTAAGAAAGATATTAATTATTTTGAACTAGAAGAAAGTATTATTGAGAATGGTGTATTAATACCAGCTATAGTAAGAAAAACAAAAACTGGTGAATATGAAATGGTTTCTGGTCATAGAAGAAAAAATATTTGTATTGAAAACAATATAGAAAAAATACCTTGTATAGTAAAAGACTTAACTGATGAAGAAGCGATTATTTTCATGGTAGATACAAATTTACAAAGAGAAAAAATCTTACCAAGTGAAAAAGCTAGAGCATATAAAATGAAATATGATCTTTTAAGATATAAAGACAAACTGTCCCCAGTGGGAACAAATGAAAAAGATAGCAGAACACAAATATATAGGTACATTAGATTAAATTATTTAATTCCTGAATTAATGCAACTTGTAGATGATACTGTTTTAAAAGATAAGCGGAGTGCATTAACAATGGGAATTCGTCCAGCTATAATTGAAGATTTACAAAGAGCTAATATAAAACAACCACTTGAAATAATAAATAAAGATCAATAAAAAAATAAATAAGGAGTAGAAAATAAAGAAGCCACTAGAATTATTGAATTAATAGATGAATATATACCAAAAAAATATAGCAAACCTAAAGATACTAATAAAATTATCTGGTACTTTATAATAAATATTGTTTTAATCAATAAAGATGTTACTAAAAAAGATGAATTGCCTAAGATTAAGGAGTATAATAATGAATGATACAATAAAGGAATATGAAATAAATGAAGCGGTTTTAACAACTTATCATACTTTAAATGCTTTATATCAAAATTTTTACGCTAGTTATCCTAAGAATATTGAAAAAGAGATGGTAAAGGTTATTGGCCATTTAATAGAAGTTTTAGAGCCAAAAGATGATAAAAAAGATATTGATATTATAAAATTTAAAATTATTAAAAGAGTTGAATACGAAAAATAGGCTAAAAATAACGGCAAAACAATGGGTAAAGTTGATTTTTTTAAAGATTTGTAGTATTATAGACCCATTATTTCAAGGGGTTTGTCTCAATGGAGAATATTATTAAATGGGTGTGTGTGATAATTGCTAATAAGTTCAGTTAATAAATTTTAAATCACTTTTTAAATAATAAGTAATTGCCAACCAGACCTAATGTCTTATTGGCAATTTTTTATAAAGGGGGAGTGAGTACATGGAACAAATTTTTAATCCGGATTGTTTAACTTATGAAGAAATCGAAAGATTTGTTACGAGAGTAAAAATCCTTATTATTAATGAACTCAATCAACTATTATTATGCAAAATTAATGGTACTTACTATTTTGTTGGTGGTCATGTTGAAGAAGAAGAATCATTGGTAGATGCTTTAAAAAGAGAGGTATTAGAAGAAACTGGGATTAATTTAGATGTAGACGATTCTGCTGAACCATTTTTAGTTTACAGATATTTCAATAAGAACCATTATGGAACAGGAGTTAAATGTTTATCAACTATTAATTACTATTCGATTAAAACTAATAAGTTATTTGATTTAGATAATAGAAAATTGGATAGTAACGAATCAAAAAAAGATTTTACTTTAGAATACGTTAATCTTGATGAGGTAGAAAGAAAATTATTAAGTGGTGTATCAACACTTGAGCAAGAAGCTCTAGCAAAAGAAATGATAGATATAATTACTTGTTTCAAAACAAAGCCCAAAGCATTAGTAAAAGAGCTTGGAGGTAGATGTAATGGGTAAATTTATAGATACTAATTATTATTGTTATAATTCTATTTCTGAATGTTTAAAACATAAACGAGTTAGTAAATTGGAGCATAGACAGTTGCTTTCCCAAAAAACAAGATTATTAATTGTAAATAAATCGTCAGGAGAAGTTTTAAAAACAATTAACGATATTCAAGCTTTATATCTTTACCCATTGAGTATTTTGGATTATTGTAAATCATTGTTCAAAAAAAGACTATTTGATTTTTCATCAATGACAACAATTAATATAATCAATTTTGATTCGAGTATTAATTATATGGATAGATTAAGTAATTTAGATTTAAAAAGATTATCTAATGTTGAAATAGAAATAAATGAAAAATTCAGCAATAATGAGTTAAATCAAATAATAGAGCTAATGAGCTATTTCTCTATTAATAAAATAAAAATTACTTTGTTTTTTAAAACAATAAATATTCCAGATGAAATATTAGTGAGGCTTAGTTTATTATGTGATTTCTATAAAATTATGATGCCTAATATCTTAAATACTCCAGAATTTAATGAATTTAAAAGAAAATTAGAAATTATTAGTTCTAATAAAAAAGATACTTCGGTTATATTAATAAAATCTTATCTTTCAATTAATCAAAATGATTATTATGAAGAAACTATAAATATTTTTGAACAATTAAATGTAGATATTTTTCAATTATCAAAGGAATTAATTCCAATAAATGAAAAAAACAATCCATCAGTAGAACAAAATATACAAGATCATATAAGATATTTAGAAAAGAAATATAATAATTCATTAGGAACCAGGTTTGTGAGTGTAAAAGATATATCGACCTTATACTACCCAAGATTTGAACTAGATGAAAGAAATAGTCGTAAATGCTATGCTTGTATAATGAAACCTTATTTATATAAAGACAAATTTCTTCCATGCAGAGTTAACAAAGTGGTAACTGATATTGAGGGTTGGTATATAGCAAATTTGGATAATAACATTAATGAGAATAATATTTTGAAATATGGTGTTACTTGTGATGATTGTGCTTCCATTTTTGAAAATGATATATTAAATGAAATTGAAACAACACTCGAAAAACACAAAGAGAATAACGTAGAATTTATTTTAGAAATGGAGGGATAGAATATGATATTAATTTTAGGTAAAAATGGTTCTGGAAAAACATTTCTTGCTAATAAGTTGTTCGATTTAGGTTTTTATCGGTCTGTTAATTATACTACTAGATCTAAAAGAGATGGTGAAGTTGATGGATTGGATTATAAGTTTATTTCTAATGATGAATTTGAAAGGTTAATAGAAAAAGACTATTTTATAGAATTTAAAAAAAGAAATAATTCCTATTATGGAACTCCAAAACAAAATATTAAAAATAATGCAATTCTACTAGCTGGTGATATGAATAAGATAAGAACAATTTCTACTGAAGAAGTTGTCCCATTCTATATTGAAGCTGATATAAAAACAAGATTTAAAAGAGTTGATTCAAGGGGAGAATCAAAAGAAGTTATGTTTAAAAGATTTCATGATGAAAATTTTTCATATTTATATAATTTTGACGGTTTTTTCATAGATAATAATAGTAATGATGGAGCTTTGCAAACGATTATGGAAATTATTGACTCAGCAGGAAATATAGTTGATAAAAAATCATTATCAAGTAATAGTGAATTTATTAGAAATCAAACTAAAATAATACCCGAAGGAACCTATAGCGAAATGTTAACTTTTTTACAATTCGAAGAATATTTAATTCGTAAAATGATGTTGAGTTTTGATATAGGGGATGCTAGTTTGTATCCCAAAATGTTAGAATATTATTATGAGCAAGTAGGCGAATACCTAAAAATGTATGGTATTAATTCATCTCGTGAATCATTAGAAACAATGGAACTCACGCTTGATAATGAAAAATATCAAGCAGATTTTCAAAAAGAAAAAGTATTGAGGAGGAAATAGAAATGAAAATATTGTTTTTTTCAGATATTCATGGAATAACTGATAATCTAAATTTTATTAAAGAATTAGATGAAAAAGAAAAGTTTGATAAGATAGTTGTTTTAGGAGACTTGTATTATGCAGGACCAACCTATGATAATTTTAAACAAACTAAAAGTATGGAAGTTAAAGACTTTTTAACCGATTATCAAGAAAGACTTATATGTATGCAAGGTAATTGTGATTCGGCAGTTGATATAAAAGCAAGTGATTTTCCGATTTGTAGCACACTATCTTTGATTTGTGTTGATGGATTAGATATTTATTTGACACATGGTAACGAATATAGTATGGAAAAAGATAGAAAATTCGGAAGAAAAGGAATTCTTATTTACGGACATGAACACTATCCATTTATTAAAAAGAAAAATGATATGACGTTTATTAATGTTGGTTCTATATCTCTACCTAAAAAAGATAGTGAAGCAAGTTTTTGTATATATGAAAATAGAACATTTACTATATATGGAATATCTGGTAGTGAAATAGAAAAAGTATTATTATAGAAAAATTTTGAGGGGGTTAATTATGATAGATAAATACGCAAATGATAAATATGATAGAGAAAGATATATTCCAAAAGGATATATTCTACCTGATGGTACTATGCTAACAAAACAGTATGCTAGATTCCATCGAGATATGGCTGAAAGATTTGTTATGGAGAATTATTATCAATCATTTAAAAACGATATTATCAAAGATAAACAAGATTACATGTTAATGCGTTTAGGTGCAATGCAAGTTATGTCTTCAGGTAAATCTATTATATTATTTTGTGATGAACATCAAAGTAGAATAATTCAGGAAGCTATTGCTTCTTATTTGGAGCATGGATGGGAACAAAGAATAATTGCTAATCCTTATGCTTCTGTTAACGATTATTTGAGGAGTAGAATATTAGAAGGCACAGAATTATTCTATGAGGAGGATAAATATGAGGAAAAGACTGGTTACTCAAAAATACTTAAGAGACACTATTAAATACAATTTAAAAGTGTTTATAAGTGATGATAAGGGTTATTACGTGGCTGTAAAAGAAATTATCGAAGTAGAAAAACCGTTTATATTAAGCAATGGACTACTTTTAATGGATAGTGGCTATTATATAGTTGAAGTTATTCCGAAAAATGAAAACTATGCTATGCGGGTATTCTTTAATGAAAAAAAGGAATTAGTAGAACATTACTTTGATATTAGTTTAGGAAACGGTATTGATGAAGAAACAAAACTACCTTATTATGATGATGTATTTCTTGATGTAACAATAACAAATGGTCAAATTGAGATATGTGATGAAGATGAATTAGATAATGCTTTATCACAAGGGGAAATAACTAAAGAAACATATAACTTTGCAAAAGAAGTCGCCAACAAACTTATTGAAGAAATTAATAGCAATACTAATAAATATGTAAATATGAATTTGGGAGAATATTTGAAATGAAAAAATATATAAGTTCAACATATTTAAAAGATGTAAGCGATTATACTTTTAAATTGTTCTATGATAAATCTAAAGACTATTATATTACGGTCAAGAAAGTTAATAAAATTAAAGAACCATTTATTCTCGAAGAAGAAAGTAGAGAAGTAAAGATAATAGATAATGGTTATTATATTTTGGAATATATTCCATTAAACGAAAAATATATTTGCAGAATTCACATTGATGAAGAAAAAAACGTTATAGAAAGATTTTTTATAGCATCAAAAGAAAATAAAATTGAGAATAAAATTCCAACATATGAAGATTTAAAATTATCATTAGTTTGTCTTGAAGATGTTGCTAAAATTTACAACTTAGATCTTATCAATGATTTGATGGATAAGAAAGAGATGAGCTTTGAAGATTATCAATCAGCACTTGAAACAATTGAAAAGATTACAAAAGAATTAGAATTAAAAAGTAATTTCATATTTAATCTAAATTATGATAAATATTTAGAGAATTAGGAGGTGTAATATGAAAATAGCAATTAGTAGTGATAACCAAATTTATGAATTAAGTAGTCCAAAAGTAATTAGTACAGATAATGAGCTTTTGGTAAAAGCAATTAGTGAACTAACCCCAAAAGAAAAAAGAATGAAGGCAAAAAGTCTGGTATTGGTTAATAAAAAAACTAAAAAAATACTTTTAGAATTAAGTTTAATTCATAACCAACATTTTTATCCGTTAAGCATTTTGGATTACGCAAATGCAATGATGAAACTAATGAAAAAGGAAATATCAAATTTGCCAATAATGTCTTTAGATTCACATGATTATAATTTTTGTGATTTTAATTGTAAAGATTGTTTAGCAGTTGATACAAGAGAATGGTCTCAAAGAGAACTTGATTTTAATACATTTAATATAGATGATTATGAGAAAGTCCTAAAAGAGATAGCTAGGTATTCTAAAGAACGTGGTTGTGATTCAGTAAGATTTGAAATGTCTGGTGAAGGAAATCCAGATATGTATAAACACAGAGCAAGAATAATCAAATTTGCAGCTGAAGAATGTAATATGAAACCCGTTTATATTTCTTCTGGAAGTAGATTAGATGAAGAAACGATAGATGTCTTAGCAAAATATGCGTATTATATAAGAATAAGTCTTCCTGGAGTGAATAATAAGGCTTATGATATTTACTCAGCTCAAAAGATTGCGGAAGACAAAAAGTTTAATTATGAAAAAGCTATACAATTAATTGAAACATTAATTAAAAAGAGAAAAGAGTATGGTCGTGAAGATAAATTAATGATTGGTGCTAGAACTTGTATGAGACCAGAAAACGAAGGTAGTTACATTGAGACAGCAAAGAAATTAGGTAATATGGGAGTAGATAGCTTTCAAATAGTAAAAATACTTATTCCTATGGGAGAAAAAATTGATCATTATAAATTAACAGAAAACACAATAAAAGAAATCGAAGAATTACAAACAAATTATAAAAATTATGGATTACTTCATGTTCAAACTCCTCATGATTTAGACTATATGTATTACGATAGAGAAATTGAAGATACTAGAAAACCAAGTCAATGTTATAGTGCTTTTCTATCTCCAATATTATATGGACCACATTTAGTTGTATGTACGCATTGGGAAAAGATTAAAGATATAGCTGATTCCCATTATGGTAAAATGACTGGTGAAGTTGGTCAATTAGAAGAAATGATGTGTGGCGAAAACGGGCAACGAATTAGAAAATGTGTTCCAGAAAAATGTTCTTCTTGTTGTTCTATATTCGATAATCAAATATTAGAAGTTTTGCGTTCTCAATTAGCCTTAGAATCGAATTTAGATAATGTTGAGTTCTTATTAACTTATTAGGTGGTGTAAATAATGCCAAGTGGTAAATATGAAAGTTATACAGGTAAAAAAATAGGACTGTTAACAGTTATAGAAGAATTTAAAAAAGAGAATAGTAAAAAAATTTTTTGTAAAGTTAAATGTGAATGTGGCAGAGAGTTTGAATTGTCAAAATCAAGTGTTAAATGGAGAAAAGATAACAATGTAAAATGTAATTGTAATAGAACTGATAATCTTGATGTAATTAATAAAACATTCGGATTATTAACTGTTAAATCTTTCTCTCGATATATAAACAAAAGAAAAAAGTTTTTATGTAAATGTTCTTGTGGTAATGAAGTTGAGAGAGATAAAACTCAATTAATGTATGGATGTGGAAATTGTGGAGACTCGACTAAACATAATGAGAAGTATAGCAACATAATTGGGAAAAAATTTGGAAAATTATTAGTTTTAGAAGAAGTTGAACCTACCAAATATGCTCAAAGACAATATAATTGCCGATGCGATTGTGGAGTAGAAAAAATTATTTTGGGATCAAATTTATTATACGGGGAATCGACTTCTTGCGGCTGTGTTTTAAACAGTTATTATCAAGAAGGAACGAATCTAATTCTTTTAGAGAGGGAAGAAGCGTATCCCAATAGTAAAAGTGGTATAAAAGGTGTCTGGCAGAATAAAAAGGGGTATTGGTGGGCTATAATTACGGTTAAAGGTAAACGTATAACTTTCTATGGTGGTGCAGGTGATGAAGGAAAAGTTAAAGCCGTAAAATGGAGAGAAGAAATGGTAAAAAAATACCATAAACCCATTATTGAAAAATATAAAAAATAGAGTTCGAAATAAGGAAGGAAATGCAGTATGTATAGTTTTAATATTATTTTAACAGAAATATGTAACGCAAGATGCTCCCATTGTTATATGGCAAGTAATGATAGCAAAAAAACACTTACTAAAGAAGAAATTAAGGCAATAATAGATATAATGCCTAATAATACAAAGTCAGTAGTATTGACAGGCGGCGAAATATTCTTAGTATGGGATTTGCTTATTTATACGATAAAACAATTAAGATATAAGTTTCCTAATATTATTATTGGATTAGAATCCAATGGTATAACTTTATATAAAGGGCTAGAAACAGCAAAAGAAAAGTTAAAATGTTTAAAACTATGTGGAGCAACATTTATAAGATTTTCTGACGATCCTTTTCATGAAGCTGGAGGAGTGGATTTGGAAAGTGTTAGAAAGTTGAAAGACCTTGAATCCGAAGTAGGTTTAGAAATTAAATATTTGGTTCAAACTAAAGCATTAGCGATAGGAAATGGTGCGACATTGGATGAAGAATACACGGAAAAGAAAAACTGTATGAATACTCCTTTAACAGTTGAAAACCCATATTTATTTCTTGATGTTGATGGAAATGTATTTATATGTACTTGGAAGTGTGTTCCACCGATTGGAAATATGATAAATGGATCGTGGGAAGAAATTATAAATAATTTAAAATATGATTTTAGTAAATTAGTTCTTTCTGGTCAAATAGAAAAAGCAATAAATTCATTAGAAAAAAGTGAAATTAAAAAGAAAGAAAATATCGAATATTCAAAACAAAATGGTCAATGCATGTTGTGTTATAAAAACTTTTCAAGTTAGGGGGGAAAAGTATGGCAAAGTATTCTTTTATGATACCTGTTTATAATAAGGCAGAGTATTTACAAAAATATTTCAGTAGAGTTCAAAATCAAACATTTAGTGATTATGAAATTGTTGTTATTGATGATTGTTCTTTAAGTGATAATTCATATCCATATTTGCTTGATTTATCTAAAAATGATGAAAGAATTAAGTTATTTCGTAATGAACAAAATTTAGGTCTAGGTCTAACTCGTAATGAGCTACTAAAAAGAGCTAGAGGGGAATATGTAATTTTTATCGACCCAGATGATTACATTGAAGAACAGTTGTTAGAAAAAATAGAAGAAACATTACAAGAAAATCCAGATTTGGATATTGTAAGATTTCAAAATATTTCTGAAGCAATGACTGAAAGACAAGCTGAAATAGAAAGCAAAAAGAATCCTTATAGATTTTCTTGTGAACCTACAGGAGTTATTAGTGGAGAAGAAGCACTACTTAAATGGATGCTTGGAATAAATAAAAGAAACACTATGCCTTGGACATACTGTATAAAACGTAGTTTATATAATGACATAAAATATCCAGAAACAAATATACTTGAAGACTTTGCAATAACACATTATTTAATTGCCAAAGCAAAGAGAGTTAAAGCAATACCTTTTGTTGGGTATCATTATTTACAATATGATGATAGTTTAACCAAAAATTATAGTTCTCCAGAAAAAGAATTAGAGTTTGATAGAAAAAAACAACTATTATTCGGAAGTATAATCGAATTAACAAAGCAATATGTTGGAGCTACTGATATTTCTCCAGAAGCTAAAGCTATATTCTTTAAAGATATTGATGATCGTTTTACTTATAGAGAAACTCGATTAATAGAAAAAGAAAAGGCTATACTAGGAAAAAGGGTAAAATGATATGAGTATGTATGTAGTTAGTCATAAAGACGTAGATTTAGTTCTTCCTAAAGATTATCGTATTATTGCAGTAGGAAATGACAAAGATAAAGTTATGAATAAACATTTTTCCGATGATACAGGAGAGAATATTGCAAATAAAAATAGTTCTTATTGTGAGTTAACAGCACTTTATTGGTTATGGAAAAACTCTCAAGATAAAGAGATAGGATTATGCCATTACAGAAGATTATTTATGTTTGAAGAATTAGATAATAATGATATTGTACCATTTTTTGAATTAAGCGAATTATTAAAAAAATATGATATTGTTTTGCCACCTATTTATCACAATAATAAAACGGTTTATGAACATTATGCTTCTGATCATATAAAAGCCGATATGGATAGTGTTGGTAAAATAATAGCAACTATGTATCCGAATTATAGCGAATCATTTTCTCATATTATGAATGGTAATAATGAATATGGTTTTAATATTTTTGCATCTAATCGTGAATTAATGAATAAATATTGCAGTTGGGTATTTGACATATTACAACAATTAGAATCAACTACCGATATTACAGGTTATGACAATTACCAAAAAAGAATATTTGGTTTCTTGTCAGAAAGACTATTTACTACTTGGATATATCATCAAAAATTATCAATAAAAGAATTACCTATAAAAAATCCTGAACATTCCGAAGAAAAAATATATCAGAAGAAATTAAGAAAACTTGCAAGACCTAAATATGCATTATAAGGTTAAAAATATGAAATATGATTATTTAATTGTCGGAGCAGGATTATTTGGGTCAGTATTTGCTTATGAAATGAGTAAATTAGGTAAAAAATGTTTAGTTATTGATAAGAGAGGTCATATTGGCGGGAATGTCTTTACTGAAGAAATATCAGGAATAAATGTTCATAAGTACGGTCCACATATTTTTCATACAGATTATGAGGATGTATGGACTTATATTAATCAATTTGCAAGATTTAACAATTTTATAAATACGCCAATGGCGAGATACAAGGATGAAATATATAATCTACCATTTAATATGAATACTTTTTCTAAAATTTGGGGAATATCTTCTCCAGAAGAAGCAAGAGCCATGATTGAAGATGAAATAAAATCTTTTCAGATTAAATCACCCAAGAATTTAGAAGAACAGGCAATTTCGCTAGTTGGACATACTATCTACAAAAAATTAATAAAAGGTTATACCGAAAAGCAATGGGGTAGAAATTGCACAGAATTACCTTCAAGTATAATTAAAAGAATACCGATAAGATTTGAATATAATAATAATTATTTTAATGATCATTATCAAGGAATACCTATAGGTGGGTATACCAAGATAATAGAAAAATTATTAGAAGATGTAGAAGTTCAATTAAATTGTGATTATTTTAGTAATCCAGAGGAATTAAAGTCTATGGCAAAAAGAGTCTTATTTACTGGAATGATAGATGAATTTTATGATTATATTTATGGAGAATTAGAATATAGAAGTTTAAAGTTTGAAACTCATGTATTAAACATTAATAATTATCAAGGTGTAGCAGTAGTAAATTATACAGAAAAGGATATACCATTTACTAGAATAATCGAACATAAATTTTTTGAAAAAACTGATAACAAAGAAACAGTGCTTAGTTATGAATTTCCTAATAATTGGACAAAGGGAAAAGAAGCATATTATCCAATAAATGATGAAAAAAATAATGAGTTATATTGTAAATATAAAGAACTTGCTCAAAAAGAAAAAAAATTTATATTTGGTGGGAGATTAGCAGATTACAGTTATTATGATATGGATGACACTATAAAAAAATCATTAGAATTAGTAGAAGTTGAAAAAGTAAGAGGTAGGGGGAAATAAAATGGATTTTGAAACAAAATTTACTGGGAAAGCTGATATTTATGACAAGTATAGACCAAATTATCCAGAAGAAGTAAATATAAGGAAGTGATTTTTATGAGTAATGATAAGAACGAAAATGTTATGCAAAAAAGTGTAATCAACTGGTATCCAGGTCATATGAAGAAAACAAAGGATGAAATTACTAAATTATTACCTATAATCGATATTGTTTATGAGCTTATTGATGCCAGAATTCCTTTTTCTTCAAAGATTATTAATATAGATAATTTAATAAAAAATAAAATTAAAATTTTAATTATGACTAAAAAAGATTTATGTGATCTAACAATAACCAATAAATGGATTAAATATTATGAGGATAAAGGTTATCATGTTTTACTTTTAAATTTAAATGATAATAATGAATATAAAAAAATTATTGAACTTACCGAAAACCTTTGTAGAGAAATTAATGAAAAAAGAGCTTCAAAAGGTTTGAAATCAAAAGAAATAAAGTCTTTGGTAATCGGAATACCGAATGTTGGTAAAAGTACTTTAATTAATAAATTAGCCGGTAAAAAAGTAGCAAATGTTGGTAATATGCCGGGAATTACTAAAATGAACTCATGGCTTAAGACTAAATATAATGTTATGGTACTTGATACTCCGGGAATATTATGGCCTAAAATAGACAATGACAATGTTGCTCTCAATTTAGCAACCATGACAGCCATAAAACAAGAAGTGCTCCCTAAAGATGAAGTTGCATATTATATCTTGAAAATGCTTAGTGATTATTACCCTAATATTTTAAAAGAAAGATATAGTTTAGATAAGTTTGATATTGAAAATATTGAAGAGTGTTATCAAATTTTAGCGCAAAAATTAGGAGCATTTTTAAAAAATAAAGAAATTGATTATGATAAAATCAGTAATATAGTTATTAATGATATTAAAAATGAATATATCAAAGGAATAACTTTCGATCGAGGGATTTAAATGCTTGAGTATGAAACAGAACTATATAATCAAAACATTACATTAATTGCCGGAGTAGATGAAGTAGGTAGAGGTCCTCTTGTTGGCCCGGTTGTAGCCTCTGCTGTAATTTTACCGGTAAACTATAAATTAAAAGGCCTTAATGATTCTAAACAATTAAGTGAAAAAAAAAGAAATGAAATGTTTGAGCAAATTAAAAAAGATGCATTAGCTATCGGAATAGGAATAGTAGATAATAAAAAAATTGATGAAGTTAATATTTATGAAGCTACCAAATTAGCTATGAAAGCAGCTATAGACAGTTTGAATCCTAAACCGGAGCATGTATTAATTGATGCTATGAAACTTGATTTAGATATGCCATCAACTAGTATCATTAAAGGTGATACCAAAAGTCTTAGTATAGCAGCTGCATCAGTCATAGCTAAAGTTACAAGAGATAGATTGATGTATAAATTACATGAAATGTTTCCGGAATATGGTTTCGATCATCACAAGGGTTATCCTACCAAAGAACATGTCGAAAATATCAAAAAATATGGTTTACTTGACAATTACAGATTTACTTTTAGGCCAATTAGTGATTTAATAAACGAAGGTGATAAGTATGCAAACATTAGGAAAACGACTATTTAAAAATACTTTAATCTTTTTTGTTTTTATTTATTTAATTGAACTAGTTATCATGTTTAATCTTGGTAACAAATTTTTCACGTGGGCAAGTTTAAGGATTGCTCTAAGTTCATTAATATTTTCTATAATAATTAGTTTATTGGTTAGTTTTAAAAAAGTTCTTTGGAGAAATATGACCGCTACTATTATTGGTTTTGCTTTAATGATATATAGCTGGATAGAGGTAAATTTATATTTTTACATGGGCTTTTTTATGGGAATAGGTAATACTGAACAAGGTACCAAAGTTCTTGATTATATTAGAGAATACCTTTCTGCTAGTAAACCAGCAACATATTTGATATTTTTATTGTATATTCTTTTGTGTTTATATTATTGGCTAATAGATAGAAAATTATTAAGAAGAAAAATTAATAAAACTTGTTTATTTAAATTTGTACCTGAAACCAAAATAAGTAGAGTATATAAATATATAGGAGCTTTACTTATTATTACTTTATTATCTCCGGTATATTACAGTACTTTAAAACTTGATTTTATGCAAAATAAATTACAATCAATTAGTAATGAAAAATTATTTATTAATCCGGAGAATTCTAATCTTTCCGTAAGTCAATTTGGAGTCCTTACTTTTGGATTAACCGATAGTGTTAATGTTATTTTTAATATTGATTCAAGTGAAGAATATGAATATGAATTTACTTATAATAATCATGAAAAACAAGTTACTGATTTTAGTAGATATATTAATGATGACGCTTGGAGTTCTTTAATTGAAAAAGAAACAAATACAACTTATAATAAATTAAATAATTATTTTATAAATAGAAAAATCACTCCTAAAAATGAATATACAGGTATATTTGAAGGAAAGAATTTAATTGTTATTTTAATGGAATCAATCGGAGAACTAGCTATTAATCCTGATTTATATCCTAATATTTATAAATTGTACACTGAGGGTATGTCTTTTAGAAATAATTATTCACCGCGTAATAATTGTGCTACCGGTAATAATGAAATGGCCAGTATGACCTCTTTATATATAATTAATAATACTTGTACAGCTAGTACTTATAAGAAAAATACTTATTTTGAATCCATTTTCAATTTGTTTAATAATATCGGATATACCACAAGCAGCTATCATAACTATATGGATTTCTATTATTCTCGTCCAATAATTCACAAAAATATGGGAAGTATGATTTATCGTAATGCTTCTAATTTAGGTATAAAGTGGAGTGCTTTATATCAAGAATGGCCAAGTGATGTTGATTTAATAGAAAAAGCCATTCCATATTTTATTAATGAAGATAGATTTATGGCCTATTTAACAACTGTAACTACCCATCAACCGTATAGAGTCAGCAGTACTTATGGTGATATGCATTTGGACAAATTAACAGAATATAACTATAGTAAAGATATTAAAAGATATTTATCAAAATTATTTGAACTGGATGCAGCACTAGGTTTATTAATAGATAAACTAACTGAAGCTGGTAAATTAGATGATACTGTCATAGTATTATTTGGAGATCATTATCCATATGGTTTATCTTCATATACCGATGAAATGAGTGAATATTTGGGTTATAATGTAGAATTAAATAATGATGTTGACAGAACTCCTTTAATAATTTATAATTCTGCCCAAGAACCTAAAGTAATCGAAAAGTATACATCGGTTATAGATGTATTACCAACTATCTTTAATTTATTTAATATGAATTATGATCCACGTTTGTATTTAGGCAATGATATTTTTAGCAATTATGAAGATCGTGTTGTATTTGCTGATGGGTCTTGGCAAGATAAGTTAGGTTTCTACCAATCTACAAAAAGCAAATTTATTCCAAAAGATGAAAATATATCATATAGTAATGAAGATTTGATTAGAATAAATAATGAAATTAGTTTAAAACAAAAAATGAGTGCGCTAGCTATTAGAAATAATTATTTTGCTTATTTAGAGAAAGGACTCAAACAATATAATAGTAACATTAATAATGAATAGGAGGGAAATATGGCAAAATTAGTCATAGTAGAATCGCCAAGTAAAACTAAAACTATCGAAAAATATTTGGGGAAAAATTTTAAAGTGGTTTCCAGTAAAGGTCATATTAGAGATTTGGCAACCAGTGGTAAATATGGTTTAGGGATAGATATTGAAAATAATTTTAAGCCAAACTATATATCTGTTAAAGGAAAAAATAATGTTATCAAGGAACTTAAAAAATTAGTTATTAATTCTGACTATGTCTATTTAGCTACCGATCCTGATAGGGAAGGAGAAGCTATTAGTTGGCATTTATTAGATTCCTTAGATATACCGGAGAAAAAATATGATCGCGTAATTTTTAATGAGATTACTAAAGATGCGGTTCTAAAAGCCTTTGATAATCCTACTAAAATTGATTATAACTTAGTAAAAAGTCAAGAAACTCGTAGAATGTTAGATCGAATCATTGGTTTTAGATTATCAAAATTGATGCAATCTAAAACCGGGGGTAAATCAGCCGGTAGAGTGCAAAGTGTTGCTTTAAAACTAATTGTTGATAGAGAAAAAGATATTGAAGCTTTTGCAGCAGAAGAATACTGGTTAATTACTGCTAAATTTAAAGATTTTGAAAGTGTTTTAGAAAAATATCATGGTAAAAAGGTTGAAATAACCGGCGAAGCGGAAGCCAATGATATTTTAAATAAACTATCTAAATCATTTAATATTGATTCGGTAACGCAAAAAGAAAAGACTAAAAAAGGTATAATGCCTTTTATAACTTCAACATTGCAACAAACAGCTGCTAATAGACTTAATTTTTCATCAAGTAAAACAATGAGAATAGCACAAAAATTATATGAAAGTATTGATATTGGTACTGAAACAGTCGGTTTAATTACTTATATGCGTACTGATTCAACCAGATTATCTGATACTTTTATAAAGGACGCATTCGGTTATATAAAAAAGAAGTATGGTGCGGAATACATTGGTATAGTTAAAAATAGTCAAAAAAGTAAAACCAATGTTCAAGATGCTCACGAAGCAATTCGTCCGACATCAATTGAAAGAACTCCTGAATCAATTAAAGAATATTTGACAACTGATGAATACAAATTATATCGTATAATTTATTATCGTGCGTTAGCATCCTTAATGTCTGATGCTAAGATGCTATCAACTACTATTATTTTAGAAAATAATGGTTATACTTTCAAAAGTACGGGAAGTGTTATAACATTTAAGGGTTATTTAGAAGCTTATGGTGAATATCTGGATAATGAAGATGTTATACTACCGAATTTCAGCGAATATAAAACAAAGGTAATTATTGCTAACGAAATAGTACCTAGTCAACATTTTACTAAACCACCGGCAAGATTTACGGAAGCTACATTAATTAAAGAATTAGAAACTTTAGGTATTGGTAGACCAAGTACATATGCTAAAATTACCGAAACTATTAAAGAACGTGGTTATGTAAAAATTATTGATAAAAAATTTCATCCAACGGAAATAGGTATTGAAACAACCGATAAACTACAAGAATTTTTTGCTAATATTATTAATGTTTCATATACAGCTAATATGGAAACAGAATTGGATGATATAGCTGAAAACAAAATCAATAATATTGAAGTACTAAAGAATTTTTATGAAGATTTTGAACCATTAGTTAAAAAAGCTTTTGATGAGATGGAAAAGAAAACACCGGAGTTAACCGGTGAGAAATGTCCTGAATGTCAAAGTGACTTAGTTATTCGTAATGGTAAATTTGGTCAGTTTATTGCTTGTAGTAATTATCCAAAATGTCGATACATAAAAAAAGAATCAAAAGATCCTGAAGAAGTTTGTAAATGCCCAAAATGTGGCAATTCAGTGATTAAAAAATACAGCCGTAAAGGTAAAATATTTTACGGTTGCAGTAATTACCCAAGTTGTGACTTTGCTTTATGGGATAAACCAACGGGTGAAAGATGTCCGGATTGTGGAAGCACCTTAATAGAAAAGAACAAGAGTATAAAATGTAGTTCTTGTAATTATATCCAAAAGTAAATTTTGGATATTTTTATTTTTTTGCTTTTTCTTCTTCTAGGCAATACTCTATCATGCTGATGACTACGTTGTTGAAACTAGTGTTGTATTTCTTTGCTATTTTTTCTACTTTATTTGCGATGCATTCTTTAATATAAAGTGATTTGTAAAGACAACGCTCTTTATTAATTGTCTTCTTTGGTAGAAAGCCCAAACTAATCAACTCCACTTCTAACCATTATTGTAATACAATTATGTGTAGAAAAATATATCAGAAAACTCTGTTATATTTTTCTTCTACATTTTCACCGGTGCAACTATATGTATATATTATAACACAATTATTAAAAAAACAAAAATATTTGATTGTTTATTTATTTTTAATATGTTATAATTTAAGCAGGTGGTAAGGAAGTATGAAGAAGAATTATTCAGGAATAATTAATTCTATATTAGTAATCATATTAATTATTACGATTTATTTTGCTTTAAGACCTGTACAATTTGTCAAACTATATCAAAATCGTTTTGAAGTAATTGAAAAAAGTTTAGAAACTATCGAAAAAAATATGGAGGAAATAGTAACAGATGCAACTTGGAGTTCTTTAAAAGATATCCCAAAAGCTGAAGAAACTCAAGTAGATGCTTATAACTCAATAGTTAAAGATATTAAAAGTTGTTATTTACAAGAAAAAGATTTAGGTGATGAATCTTCCGACAATATAAAGATATTAAGTTATAAAGAAAAAAGAACTATTCCTAAGCAAGAACTGAAAGCAATATTAGACAATGATACTTGTATTAATAATTTTGAAAAATATAATACAATGGTATTCAGTAAAGATAAAAACTTAAATGAAAAACTTCAAAAACAAATTAGTTTAATAATTAATAGTGAACTTACTAATATCAAAACATTAGAATTTGATGAAGCATTATCCAGAGAAGCTAATATTATTCATAATATTGCTAATTTATCCGGTTGGTTAAAAATTGAATATAATACTTATAAATAAACCGAAAGGTTTATTTTTTTATGCTCTCATGCTATAATTTTTATAGGTGGTAAAATGGATTTAATCAAAGTCAAAAAAAATAAAAAACTCGAAGTAAGTAAAAATGTCTATAATTATTTAAATCCGGATTTTATTTACTTACCTTATTACGAAAATTATCATATTGATGTTAAAAATAATGAAGAAGTATTAAAAGATAGTACTATTCTAAATAATGATAATAAGTATATATATAGTCCTGTTTCTGGTACTGTATTAGGCATGACGCAAATGATGGTTCAAGGTCAAAAAATGCCGGTGGTAGTAATCGAAAACGATTTCAAAGAAAAAGTAAAAAAAATAAAAGGTGTTAAAAAATATCTTAATGATTATACTAAAAAAGAATTAATCGAGCTTATTAAATTATTTAAAGTTTATGACGGCTTTTTAATTGGTAAAGTAATGATTATTAATGGTATTGATTATGAAATCTATGAAAAAAATCGTAGTATGATCATTAAAAAATATCTTAATGAAGTATTAGAAACGATAGATGCTTTATATAGTATTTTGGAATGTCAAAAATGCTTTTTGGCTATTAAAAATAATGATAGTGATAATGTAGAAAACTTAATTCATCATATTGGCACATATCCTAATATTGAATTAGAAATGCTTCCTGATTTATATCCATTAGGTCATAAAGAAATCTTACTGAGCGAGTTAGGATCTTCTGATGATATTGAAAATATTATCTATTTTACGATTGAAGATATATATAATATTTATAATGTTTTGAAAAGAAAAAAACCAGTTACAGAGAAATTAATAACTGTTTCCGGTGATATGATCGAAACACCTAAAATTATTAATGTTAAATTAGGAACTTGTTTAAGAGATATTATTTTTAATAATTTTAAATTAAAGGGTGAAGATTATAAAATAATTATTAATGGTTTATTAAGTGGTTATGAAGTAGACACATTAGATTTTATTATTACACCGGATATAAGAAGTATTTTTTTAAATACTTTGAACATCAAAACAGAGAAAAGATGTATTAATTGTGGTATGTGTCATACTAAATGTCCGGTAGGTTGTGATCCACGTACCGGTTATAACAAAACTAAATGTATTGGTTGTGGAGTATGTACTTATATTTGTCCTTCCAACACTAATTTTAAGAAAGGTGATAAGTAATGGGAAATGCTTTTTTAAGAAGTACTCATAATGTTAAGACTATTTCCTTAAAATTACTTCTTTCATTATTGCCATTAATATTAGCCGGATTTTTTAAAAATGGGGTTAAGTTATATTTAAATGATTTAGTTAGTATTTATGGTTTAATTAAACCGTTATTATTTGTAGTAACCGGTTTTTTAATAGGTGCTTTTATTAATATAATTGAAAGTTATTTTATTAGAAAAACTAAAGGTAAATTTGGGGAAATTGTTTTTAGTTCATTTCATCCGATTTATGGAGTAATTATTGCTTCAGTTATAAGTATCAATACTAAGTTATGGTTATTTGCCTCTGTTGTGCTAATTGTTTTTATTATTAGCAAACTTAGTAAAGAAGCTAAATTTAATATTATGGCCGTCAGTGCTTTATTAATTATTTTAATTACTCATTTAACCGAAAAATTTTCTTTTTTAAATATTTATGAAGCTAGTACTACTTTAAAACTTGATACCTTAGATTATTTAATAGGTAGAGGTAGTGGGGGAATAAATACCAGTTTTGTATTATTTTTATTATTCAGTTTAATTTTTTTAATGAGGGAAGATTATTATAAAAAAAGTATTGCTTTATATAGTGGTTTTATTTTCAGTATTTTAATGACCGGTTATTGTATTTATACGAATCAAATCGGTTTAATATTAGAAAATATCTTTGCTAATGGTATTTTATTTTGTTTTATATATATTGCACCGGATTCCTTATCTAGTTCTTATACTAAAAGTGGTCAAATTATTTTTGGTATAATGATTGGTCTATTATCTTTTTGTTTCTTCTTGATAGAACCATCTTTAGCAGCTTTAGGTGCTATCTTAATAATTAGTTTACTACATAGAGTAATTGATTGGATATGTTTAAAGAGTCTAAAAAATTAGACTTTTTTAATTTAATTGACAAAATATAGCTATTTTTGCAAAAAAATAAAGGAAAAACACCATTTTGCGGTAATATATATTATTCAGAGGGTGGTTTTTGCCTATGATTCCCAGTGAAGAAATAAATAGAATCAGAAATGATGCTAATATTGTCGATATCATATCTTCTTATATTAACTTAGAACCTAAAGGTAAAAACTTTTTTGGATTATGTCCTTTTCATGAAGATCATAATCCATCAATGAGTGTTTCACCTGATAAACAAATATATACATGCTTTGTATGTGGAGCATCAGGTAATGTATTTACCTTTGTTCAAAATTATGAGAATGTTACCTTTCCGGAAGCTGTATCAATTGTAGCTTCGAAAATCGGGTACAACTTAAAATATCAAAAAAATATTAATCAACCACATAAAGAATTATATGAAATTATTGATATATCAACTAAATACTTTGTCAATAATTTAAATAGTATTTTGGGCAAAGAAGCTAAAGAATATTTAAAAAAAAGACAACTAAATGATGTAATCGTCAAAGAATTTAATATTGGTGTGGCCTTAGGTAATAATTTATCGAAATTATTATTAGGTAAAGGTTTTACCGAAAAACAAATAATTGATATAGGTATAGCTAACAAAAAAGATGATGATCTTTATGATATTTTTCAAAACAGAATAACTTTTCCGATAAATAATGAACGTGGTGAACCGATAGCGTTCAGTGCCAGAGTTTATAACATGGAATCGCCCAATAAATATCTCAATAGCAAAGAGAATCCAATTTTTAAAAAAGGGAATGTTTTATTTAATTATGATAAAGCTAAAAATGAAGTAAATAAATCTAAAAGTATCATTATTGTTGAAGGACATATTGATGCTATCAGAGTTTATTCAATCGGGGTAAAAAATGTAGTAGCCACAATGGGAACTGCTCTTACTAAAGAACATATAACTTTATTAAAAAAACTAAATGCTAAAATCATTTTAATGTTTGATAATGATGAAGCAGGATTAAAAGGCACTATAGCAATTGGTGAAGAACTGATCAAAAACAATCTTGCAGTAGAAGTTGTTAGATTAAGCGAAGAGAAAGATCCGGATTCTTATATTCTTCGTTTTGGACCGGAAAAATTTAAAGAATTATTAAAAAAACCACAATCATTCTTTGAATTTAAATTACAGTATTTAAGATCTAATAAAGATTTAAATAAAAGTAAAGATTTAGCAAATTATATAAATGGTGTTATTGAAGAATTAAATAAAAGTGATGATGATATTTTAAAAGAAGTAACAATCAATAAATTATGTAGTGATTATAATTTAGATAAAGAAGTTTTATTAAAAAAACTAACTAAAAAAGATAAAGTAAGCAATTCAAATCCTATAATAATAAAGAAAACCATTCCTAAGTTAAATAAATATCAAAAAGTATGTGAAGCTATTCTGTATATGATGATGAAAGATATCAAATATTTAAAGATATATGATCGTAATTTAGGATATATACCCGATAAAAAATATAATCAGATAGCAAATGATATTTTAGCTTGCTATAAACTTAATCAAGAATTTAATATTGCAGATTTCATTTCTTTTGAAGTCAAAAGTACTTATTATGATATAGTTCTTAGAATTATCAATCAATATGAAGAAATGGAACCGAATTATGAAGAATTTGACGATTATTTAGAAGCTATTAAAAAATGGATAAAAGAAGAACAAATAAACAAACTAAAAGAAGAAATAGATAAAGAAACTGATATTAATCGTCAGATAGAATTAAATGATTTATTAATGAAATTAAAAAAAGAAAGTGAGTAAATATGGCAAAAATCTTAAAAGAAATTAAAACATTAGATGAAAGAAAAGAGTCTTTATTAGAACTAGGTAAAACAGAAGGATATATTACTTTTGAACAATTAGCAGAGGCTTTAAAAGGATTAGACGTTGATAATGATGCTTTAGATGAATTATATAACTTCTTAATAGAAAATGGTATTACTGTAGTAGCATCTGAAGAAGTTACTAAAGAAGATGAAAATTCTAATGCCGGAGAAGTAAAAATACTTAATGAAGAAGATTTAACTAAAGATATTAATATTAATGATCCGGTTAGAATGTACTTAAAAGAAATTGGTCGAATTTCCCTTTTAACAGGAGAAGAAGAACTGGATTTATCCATTCGTGTTGCTAACGGTGATGAAGATGCAAAGAGATTACTGGCTGAATCTAACTTGAGATTGGTTGTATCAATTGCTAAAAGATATGTTGGACGCGGATTATTATTTCTTGATTTAATTCAAGAAGGAAATATTGGTCTAATGAAAGCTGTTGAAAAGTTCGATTATGATAAAGGATATAAATTCAGTACTTATGCTACTTGGTGGATTAGACAAGCTATTACCAGAGCATTAGCTGATCAAGCCAGAACCATACGTGTACCAGTTCATATGGTAGAAACAATTAATAAAATGGCTCGTATTCAAAGACAATTAACTTTAGAGTTAAATCGTGAACCAACCGAAGCAGAACTGGCTGAAAAAATGGGAATTACTGAAGATAAGGTACGTGAAGTAATTAAGATAAGCCAAGATCCGGTTAGTTTAGAAACCCCAATCGGTGAAGAAGAAGATTCACATTTAGGTGATTTTGTACCTGATGAAAGAGCTATGACACCGGAAGAATATGCAACTAACGAAATCTTAAAAGAAGAAATAAAAGCGGTTCTTGCTACATTACAACCAAGAGAACAACAAGTATTGGAATTGCGTTTTGGTTTAATTGACGGAACAAGTTATACCTTAGAAGAAGTTGGTAAAAGATTTAATGTTACCAGAGAAAGAATACGTCAAATTGAAGCAAAAGCTTTAAGAAAATTAAGACATCCATCCAGAGCTAAAAAATTAAAGGATTTTATGGTGGAATAATATGATGATCAGTCGTAGATTGAAATCAATTGCCGGTTTAATTTATGAAACAGATAATGTTCTTGATGTAGGATGTGATCATGCTTTATTAGGTATCTATTTAGTTAAAAACAAAATTTTAGATCATTTAATTGTCAGTGATATTAATGCTAATGCCATTGCAGGTGGACTAAAAAATATTAAAAAATATAAACTTGAGAAAAAAATAGATGCTCGTTTAGGGAATGGTTTAGAAGTAATGGATGTCCATACTGATACGGTTGTTATCAGTGGTATGGGTGCTAATACTATTATTAAAATATTATCTCATTCTAATTTAAAACAAATTAAAAAATTAATTATTCAAGCAAACAATGATCATTTTCTACTAAGAAGATATTTAACTTTTAAAGGGTTTTATATAGCTCATGAATGTCTTGTTTATGAAAAAGGCCATTATTACATAAATATAGTCTTTTTAAGAGGTAAAAGAAAATATTCAATCAAAGAATTAAAATATGGTCCAATCTTAATGTATGCTAATAAAGATTATTATGATTTTCTACTTAAGAAAAAACATGCTATTTTGGATAATATTCCTCGTTATAAGATCTTTTCCAGATTAAAACATCATCGTGATGCCATTTTCTTAAAAAGATTAAGTAAATAAAAACATCAATTTAAATATTGATGTTTTTTAATTTAAAATGTAATAAACAATTGGTGCTATGACACTACCTATCATGGCGATTAATAAAATCCAGACAAAAACTTTTTGAAAAATCTTTTTATTCTTTTTAGTTTTATATGCCATTATGATCACCTCATATATCTATTTAATATTATACAAAATAATTCATAAATTTAAAAGTCCCAAATATAATTTAATGGTGATATTATGAAACTTAAATGGACAAGCTATAATAAATTTTTAATAAAGTTTTTAATTTCACTACTAATTA
>JAAYPA010000095.1 GCA_012520055.1 Mollicutes bacterium | reverse complement strand
CATAAATTTTTCTTTAATAATTCTAACTTCACCGTATTTACGATAATGAGCTAGATCAATGGCTTCTTCCATTGCTGCATCGGTTACTTCTTTTAATAAATAATAATCTTGTTGATTAGTAGTTGTATAATTTTGCAATAACATCATGACTACCAAAACAAACAAACCTAATACTACTATCCAGTAACCCCACATACTTTCTTTCATATTGAGTAAAACCCTCCTTTACGGCCAATATGGCAATCCGGCATTATCTTCCGGATAACTACCATTAAATAATGTTGCTATTGAGCTTCTTTCCCATTTTTCTTTAATGAAGTATTTCCAACCATTTGCTCGGTTATTTTCCAAAATACTTTTTAATTTTGAATCATCTGCAACTAATTCAGTTAATAACTCACTAACGCATTCTTTTCCACTGAATCGGCATTTTAATTTAAAATCAGAATAATCATTTTGTTTATTATATTTTCTTATCTTATTTAGTTTGGTTGGAGTCATGATAACCGATAATTCCAAAAATTTTTTTGAACCATCAGTATCACTATAGATGTCATTACCGGCAGCTTGAATATTGGCACGTGCAGTTTGTCCTTTTAGATTTCCTGACCAGTTAGCTCCAGTAGTTCTGTCCCCTACGCCTTCATTAGGGAATAAATTTTCATTAGATACTATTTTTGAATAATATTGGACTTCGAATTTATTATCATCTTCACAAGTTGCACAATCTCTTTTATAAAGGATTTCTTTATCTTTATAAATACATTTATTAACAAATTCTGAGCCATCAATCTTTTTATCTTGATCGGCAATATTTAAAATGTTTTTGTTTTCCAACAGATATTGATTTAAAACAGCTTGAAGGTTGGAAATACTTTTTGGTTTAATCTTAGGACTTTGCATTAAATGTCCTAAATGATTAACTGTAAACCAAGTTGTGTATTCACCTTTATATGTTGTAAGTTTAACATTGAATACATAACCAACATCCAGTAAGTTAGTTGCATCATATTGATTAACATTTGTTACATACTTACCATTTGGAATTAAACTAAAATATTTTTCACTTGGAATATAATATAATGTTTGTTTATATCCAATTTGATATTGTTCGGTTGTATCATAAGCAAAACTATCTTCACTATAACCAGGATAACTGATAATTTTACGATTTTGACCTTTTTTGGTAGAACTTTTAGTTAAAATCGGTGTTTTATCACTTTCATTTGGCCAATATTTCTCAGCTTGATAAGATATTTTCATTGGTACTTTTTCAACAACTTTATTTTTCTTGTTTAGTTCAGTATCAAAATATTCTTGTTCATAATAGAAAGTTAATTCTGGTTCGAAATAATATTTCCACTTGTTAACAAGATCTGATTTTCTTTCACATTCCGATTTATAATTTTGAATTTTTTGACGTTCTCTTTGGGCACTATTATAAGCTTCTTGATATGGAGTTAAATCTGTAATGTCTTCGTCGTTTTTTGCATCTTGTAAAGCTTTAAAAAAATCTTTTTCTAATTTTAAAGCAATATCAAAATCTTTACTCCAACGGTCTACATCAGTATAAAAAATCCCTTCTACTTCACCAAGAATATATGGTTGTTGCTTAAAGACGAAAAATCTTCCGCTTGTTGCTTCTGCAACACTTGGATAACTGATATATTGTTTTTCACTGGTAAACATTTGACAATAAGTATTATCTTTGGAAATTGCATCATGATCATTTTCCGAAGGATTATATAAATAATTATCATCTTTAAAATATTGATATTTTTTTAACTGATTGTTAAAATCACTAGCGCTGTATTGACTACGATTTTTATATAAATTGGTAATATTATTAATTACTTGTTCAATCGGTGTTTGAATTATATATGATAAGCTTGGCTCATCAGTAGTATTATCACATTTAGTCACTAATTTGATTTGAGAATCAGCACCACAAGATTTAAAATAATAATTTAAAGCATCACTATCTTTTAAATAAGCAGGATTAATATTACAACATCCTGATTGTAAGTATTCCAGTTCACTTACTTCTTTACTGTCATAAATATATTTTTGTTTATTATTAACAATTTCTGTTTGGCAGATTGCCGGTATCGGAAAAGATATACTTAAATCTTGTTGATCAATTCTTTTAGGCATTAAAACAATCATACGTTGACGATATTGTTCGGTTAAATGATATCGCAATACTGCTAAATTATTGCTGTTTAAAACATGATGATATTCATATTCAACAGTTAATTTTCCAGCAGTTTCAGTTAAGAAATTAGCTTTTTTTCCGGATATTTTAACTTTAAAAGTATACTCATCACCATTTAAATCTTTTAAAATATCGGTATTTAAAGTAATGCCTGATTCAATTTTACAATCTAAGTTTTTATCCTCACAATATATATTTTTTACTTTAAAATAAGGATTAGTTTTAGCGTATGCATCATAGTTATCTACAAATTCTTTTAATCCAGTAATTTTTACTTCAATAATACGTGCAAATGTTGATGAATTACCACTATCGATATTTTCTACTTTACTTGTAGGTTGAATTTTTACATCAAATTTAGGAATATCTGTTTTTGATACTTTATCTAAACTTGCACAGTTAGCTTTGGCTGTGGCATCCACATGTTCACATGTTTTACAAGTGATTAAAGCTGAACAATAATATCTTTGTGCTAATTTAAATTCAGTTGGTGAGTCTACTAGTTTTGGGCTAGGAGTACTTTTTCTTTCAAATTGGGCACAAACGTTATCAAAATGATTTTCTTTGATAGTTTTAGTTCCTTTTATATCATACCCATACTTGGTAGTAATTGCTCTCATGGCTACATTAGCAGCTTGAATATAATTTATTGAAGCCTCTTCAAAACTTTTTCCTTGAGAATTCATTACATATACTACATCATTAACGTATAAAGTATATATTTTAGCTATAGCTCTGTCATAATCAGTTTGAATATCAAATGAACGAGCATATTTATATTTTTGTTCTTTAGGTTGTCCTAAATTAGGATCTATACAGAACATATCTTGGTTTTCACCTTCAATTTTACCATAATAGTTGTATGTACTTGCACTTGATCCGTCAGTAAATTTTAAAGGATGATACGCAAACTCTTCACTATATATTTGGACTGGATCATTAAGTTCACAGTATCCGGTTTCCACAGCTTTTTTCTTATAACATATTCCTGTGTCATTTGTTGCTGCTTCTACCCTTATTCCCATTACAAAGATACTTATTATTATTAAAATTATCTTTTTTACTACTTTCATAAGGCACTCCTTTTTTTAACAAT
>JAAYPA010000094.1 GCA_012520055.1 Mollicutes bacterium | reverse complement strand
TTGGTAAAATAATTACTATTGATGGTGTTAAATATATACTTAGGCTATTTTCTACTACTGAATGGGATAGGTTTATGTATCCACTTCATGTTGACCATCCTAATAATGCACCTGCATGGGCTGAATACACCGATGCAGATTTATTGGTGCATAGCAATTATGGAAATGGTAGTTATACTTGGACTTCAACACCTTCGTCGTCCAATCGTGTGCGTCGTGGTGCTTCAGGGGTTTCTAATTCGAGCAATAATACTCCCTCTAACTCGCTTAGTACTAGTGGTTGGCGTCCCGTCTTGGAATTTTTTGCCTAACCCTCAACTCTAAACTCTATGTTTTAGGCGAAGTCTTGAACGAATGTGAAAGCAAGCCTTATTCTTTAGAAAGGATGTGATATTATATCTGATTGTAATTTAGAAATTTATATAAAAATGGACAACTTGCTTAATAGAATCTATCCTGCTTTAAGAAATTTTCCCAAGTCTGAAAAGTTTGCATTAGCACAAGATGTTAAACATTGTTTTATACAATATCTTAATTATATAGACCGTGCAAATAGCGTGAAATCTAAAAGACTCGAATACTCGCAAGAAGCACAAGGATATTTAAATACAATAAAAATTCTTATAAGAACCACATATAGGCAACATTATATTGGTAACGGTTTTTATAAAGACATATCATTAGAATTAACAGAAATTAGCAAAATGTTAGTTGGATATATTAGATCAATTAATAAAAAATAAATATCATAGGGATTAAACTGAAAATCGTCCAATCGTGTGAATCGTGGTGATTCAGGGGTTTCTTTTTCGAGCTATAGTGCTCCGTCTAGCTCGGGTTGTGGTAGTGGTTGGCGTCCCGTCTTGATTATATTATGGATTTTAGATTGTTAATATTATGGTTTTAACAACATGACTTGATAACTTTCAAGAGAGTTTAATTCCTTCATCTTGTTTAAAGATGTAAACACATCAACAAGGGCATGCCACTTATTACTTTAACGAAAGGAACACTGTACATGTCGAAAAATTCGATTAAAAAATCGAAAGAAATATTTGATAAAATTACTGACGAAGAAAATTTATATAACGCTTATAAGAAAGCGTTAAAAGGTAAAGGTAAATATCATGTAGAAGCTATGAAATTTGCATTAGATGAAATTTATAATCTTAGCGTTAAAAGGTAAAGGTAAATATCATGTAGAAGCTATGAAATTTGCATTAGATGAAATTTATAATCTTAATGAACTTAGAATGAGTTTAATTAATGGAACGTATAAATTTGATGGTTATACAACTTTTACAGTTTATGAACCTAAAGAAAGAGTTATAAACGCACCACATTTTAAAGATAAAATAGTACAATTGGCTATTAATAATGTCTTGAAGGATGTTTATAACCCTTGTTTTATTTTTGATAGCTATGCTTGTATTGATGGTAAAGGAACGCATAAATGCGTTGATAGAATTCAACATTTAATGAGAAAAGCTAAGTGGGAATATGGAGAAGAAACAGCCATCATTAAAGGTGATGTAAAAAAGTTTTTCTATACTATTAATAGAGATATTTTAAAAAATTTATTACAGAAGAAAATTAAATGTAAGAAAACACTTAATCTTTTATTTAAAATAATTGACAGTGCTGATGTGATTGACTTATTGGGACTTCCTTTGGGAAATACACTTAGCCAAATCTGTGCGAATGTATACATGAATGAGTTAGACCAATTTTGCAAAAGGCGATTGAGTTTAAAATACATGATTCGCTATATGGATGACTTCTTTATATTTGTTAAAAATAAAGAAGAAGCCAATAGAGTGTTAGACTTAATTTATGTTTTCGTAGAAGAAAAATTACAATTAGAACTAAATAAAAATAAGACAAAAATATTCCCTATAAATCAAGGTTTAAATGCTATTGGATATAAAATTTATACTACTCACAGACTGTTAAGGAACGACAGTAAAAAGAAAATAAAGCGTAAATTAAAAGCCATGCCACAGCTAATCATAGCAGGCAAAATGACGATAGCCAAAGCAGAACAAATTCTCAATAGTTGGCTTGGTCATGCTAAGCATGGTGATAGTTATAATTTTATAAAAAATTTAATGATTAAGTATTATTTCTTATATTTAATTAAAGGAAAAGATAAATCAGTTTTAAAAATTAATTATAATATTTTAAAGAGGTATTACAATGAAAACAATAAAAATTAATTGTCCTGAATGCGGTTTGAATATTGAATATTGGACAAAAAATGATTTTATAGAATGTACTAAATGTAAAAATAAAATAAAAGTCGAACCGTGCGAGGATACAGAGGAGAAAATAGAAGATGAAGAAATTGAAGAATAGAAAAGGATTTACGATTATTGAATTAGTAGTAGTTATTGCTATACTTGGAATATTGGGTTTATGTGCCATCTCATCTTATGGAGATGTGAGAGAAAAAGCAGAA
>JAAYPA010000093.1 GCA_012520055.1 Mollicutes bacterium | reverse complement strand
TGAATTAATTAAGAGCTTTGTAAAAAAAGTTGGATTTAAAGGAATTATAGATATTGATATCTTTAAGGTTAATGATGAGTATTATATTTCTGAAGTAAATCCTCGTTTTGGTGGAGGATATCCTCATGGATATGAGTGTGGGGTAAATATTCCAAAGATGATTATTGAGAATATTAGTAGAAAAGTAAATAAAGATGTAATTGGTGAATATGAAGAAGGTATTTATATGATGAAATATAATGAAGTTAAGATAGTAAAAAAGTAAGTTCTTAGGAGATAATAATATGAAAAAAGTATTAATTATAATAAATTCACTAGGTGGTCTATATAGCTTTAGAAGAGAATTAATAGAAAGGTTAATTCGAGAAGGCTTTTCTATAGTAATATCAGCACCAAATAACGAAAGAGCAAGATTTTTTATTGATTTAGGTTGTAAATATATTGAAACTTATGTTGAGGGACGAAGTACAAACCCAGTTATTGATTTTAAGTTATTTTTAAAATATATGAGTATTATCAAAGAAGAAAAGCCAGATATAGTATTAACCTATACTATAAAGCCTAATGTATATGGGGGATTAGCTTGTAGGATTTTAGGAATTCCGCATATGGCTAATATTACAGGGCTTGGAACAGCAGTGGAAAATGAAGGTATTCTTCAAAAAATAACTTTAAGTTTATATAAAATAGGATTAAAAAAATCCAAAGTAGTATTTTTTCAGAATTCAGAGAATATGGAATTTATGCAATCTAATAATTTAGGAAAAGAAAATGGTATTTTAATTCCTGGATCAGGTGTAAATTTAAATCATTATAGTTTATTAGAATATCCTAATGAGGAGGAAGTAAATTTTCTGTTTATAGGCAGAGTTATGAAAGAAAAGGGAATAGACCAATACATTAAATCTGCAGAGGAAATAAGTAAGAGATACCCCAACACTAGATTTCATGTTATAGGAAGTTGCGAGGAATCATATTTAGAAAAATTAAATAAACATCAAGAAAATGGAGTTTTAATTTATCATGGTAGACAAGAGGATGTTAGAGAATTTCATAAAATATCTCATTGCACAATTCATCCAACATATTATCCGGAAGGGATGTCAAATGTGTTATTAGAAAGTGCAGCTAGTGGCAGACCTATTATTACAACTAACAGGAGCGGTTGCAGAGAGATAGTAGATGATGGTATAAATGGATATATAGTGGAGCAACAGAACAGCGAAGATTTAGTAGAAAAGATAGAGAAGTTTATAAAATTAAGTTATGAAGATAAAAAAGAAATGGGATTGGCAGGTAGAAGAAAAGTTGAAGAGAAATTTGATAGACGGATAGTCGTTGATGTTTATTTAGATGAGATAAATAAGATATTTTGTTAGATTAGAATATGAGATGAATATATTAGGAGGATAAATAATTGAAATTAGCAAATTCACAACAAAGATTAGACATTAAGATAATCTTATCTTTTATAATGATCCCATATATTTTCCTTACTCCTTTTGGTGGCAATTTTACAGCCTATGACCTTATCCTTATTATGTTAGGTTTACATATTTTTATTTATAGGAAAAACTATTATATTTCAACCTATAACATAAAATTTTATCTGCCTGCTTACTTGTTTCTGATAATAGCATTTATTCCGTTAATAAGTACAACGCATAAAATTTCCTACTTAAAAACATTAGCTCAGTATACTTTTATATTTTTTTTAATGTTCCCAATTATATTGGAAGTTTTAGATGTAAGAATATATAAAATAGCTATAAAAAACATGTGTAGAATATGGAGTATATTTTTGATATATAATATTTTAATGATAAACAATGATGCAATGTATATTGCTCGTAGATTTGCAGGTTTTTATTCTAATCCAGGAACGTTTGGGTTAATGATATCTATAATTGTTCCTTTTCTATTAGAGAATGTTTTTTTAGAAGAAGTAAAATTATTTAAAATACTATCTTTTACAGGTATTATATCTAGTGCAATATTATTATTGGCTTCAGGCTCTAGAGCTGGGATTGTGGGGTTATCAGTAGGTTTATTTTTTTATTTAATACTCAAATATCGAGTGTCCTTTACATTTATAAAGAAATGTTTATGGATTTTACTTGCAACTTTACCAGTAATAGTAATATTTAAAGATAAATTTGAGAGAAGTGGATTAGTACGTCTATTAACTATTGAGAACATTCCGGGGAGAATTAGGGATTATCTTTTAGCACTAGAAATAATAAAAGATAAATTTTTTATTGGAACAGGGCTACATAATAGTAGTGAAGCACTAGCAAGCATTGGTGGTATGTATCGTCCACATAATTTGTTTCTGGCATATTTTACTGAAACGGGAATAATAGGTTTGTTATTAATATCCTTCATTATTATAAATTGTGTATTTGGTTTTATAAGATTATTGATTTGGAATAAAACATATCCCCATAAACTTGAAGGCTTTGAATCTTCTACTATCAGTGCTGCAATCATTTTATTTGTAGCCCAACAATTTTCCACTCCTACGATTCATAGAGGATTTTGGATATTTTGGGCTTTGTCGTTTTGGTTAGTTAACGAAAAAATAATAAACCTTAAATTATACTATGGAGATGATAAGTAATGAAAAAAAAGCTATTGTATGTGATAAATCATTTGAGAATGGGTGCTGTTCCTAATATATTATTAGAGATAATACCATATATAACAAGTACAAGTAGTTATGATGTTAAATTATTAAGCCTTCAAAAGGTGGAAGACCCATATTTAATAGATAAACTTAAAACGTATTCTATAGAATATGATGATTTAGGACTTAAAAGAAGAGATGTTTTATATATATATCCCAAATTAAAAAAATACTTTAAGGTTCATAGGCCAGATATTATTCATTCTAACTTAGGTAGAGCTGATATTTTTTCATCTATTTGTAAGAATAAAGACTCAAAATTAATTACTACATTTCATAGTGTTAGAAGTAATTATAATTTTTTTACAAGATTAGGATATACATTAACTGATAATAGGGTTTCAATGAGAACAGCAGTCTCAAACTCTGTAAAAAAAAGTTGGGAAGAAAAAGGATATTTAAGAAAGGATATACGAACAGTATATAACCCTGTAAGTATATCTCAAAATATTACCCCTATTCAAATGCAAATATTAAAAGAAGAGTTAAATATATCAGAAAATGATATTTTAATAACAAATGTTGGCAATATCAGAAAGCAAAAAGGACAAATCTATTTAATTAAAGCATTAAAGATTTTAATTAATAAATATCCTAATATAAAACTTTTAATTGCTGGAAGACCAGGAGATGCTTATGAGGAATTAGTAGAAGAAATTAACAAATTAGAATTAAAGGAATATGTTTATTTAGTTGGTTTTAGAAATGATATATCATCCATTTTAAGTATATCAGATGTATTTGTATTTCCTTCTAAAACTGAAGGATTAGGAATATCCGTATTAGAAGCAATGGCATCTAAAGTTCCTGTGGTTGCATCTAACATTGAATCAATAGCGGAGTATTTGATTGATGGAAAAGATGGGTTACTATTTAAATATAATGATGTAGAAGAAATTGCTAAACAAATTGAAAAGATATTAGATAATCCTATAATAGCAAAAGAATTAGTAGGTAATGCGTTTACTAAAATAAATAATATTTTTAACTCTAAGGTAATAGCAGAACAATATTTGGATTTATATGATAAATTAACTATAAATGATGATAGATTATTAGAAATTAAAAAATAAAAAGCTCAGTAAGATGAAAGGGGAAAAATGTTTTTATTAAAAGATGATAATTATGATTATAAAAATTTTATTGAAACAATTGGAATGCCAGCTTCAGGGAAATCTACACTAGTAAAAAACATGATGAAAGATAAGACTGAATACATAAATGTAAATGCCAGATATAGTAACAATAAACATTATAGGAAAATCGAAAAGATTTTAAATGCTTCTATTTTGTTTATAAAGCATCCAATGATGGTAATTAGTGATACAAAGATTATTATTTCTTCAGGGCAAAGAACTTTAAAAGATTTATATTCCGTATTATTAAATTGGTTAGTAATCATATATACTAGTACTATAAATAAAGATAAAAACAAGGTATACATATGGGATCAGGGAATATTTCAAGCTATTTGGTCGATATACTTTAGTGGAACAAAAGAATTTGATTATATAAAATTATTAAAGAACAAAAATTTACCATATAAAATTTATTTAATTGATGTAAATGATGAAGATTTAGCTAGAAGAGCTAGTAATAGAGGGAGTCAAATGCGATTAGATTATGATAACAATGTTTGTTTAAAAAGAGGTAGAGTAGCACTAGAAAAGACTATCCAAACTATAAAAGATATTGGTTATATAGAATGTTGAAAGTTATTATAAATATATATATATGCTTTGTACAAGAGAGAGATATAATTATGACTATATAAATTGCTATTAAAATAGGAGTGAGATATACAGATGAAAATTTTAGTTACAGGGGCAGTAGGTTTTATAGGTTTTCATTTATCCAAATTATTGATAGATAAACATTATCACATAATAGGAATTGATAACATGAATGATTATTATGATAAAAAACTCAAAGATGATAGATTAACAATACTAAGTAAGTATGACAACTTTGTATTTCATAAAATAGATTTAAATGATAAACAGTTATTAAACAATATATTTAAAGAATATAAACCAAATTATGTAATTAATCTAGCAGCTCAAGCAGGTGTGCGTTATTCTATAGAAAATCCATATGCTTATGTAGATTCAAATCTAATTGGATTTATGAATATTCTAGAAGCATGCAGAAATTATCCTGTAAAACATCTTATTTATGCTTCATCAAGTTCTGTTTATGGTGGTAATAAAGTAGCACCATTTTCCACTAATCATAATGTAGATCATCCAGTAAGTCTATACGCAGCAACAAAGAAATCAAATGAATTAATGGCACATACATATAGTCATCTTTATGAAATACCTACCACAGGTCTAAGATTTTTTACCGTATATGGACCATGGGGTAGACCTGATATGGCATATTTTTCATTTACTAAAAATATCTTAGAAGGTAAACCTATAAAAGTTTTTAATCATGGAAATATGGAAAGAGATTTTACTTATATAGATGATATAGTAGAAGGAATATATAAGCTAATAGATAGACCACCAATTGGAAAAAAAGATTGGGACGAAAGCAAGGATGATTTGAGTACAAGCTTTGCTCCATATAAAATATATAATATTGGAAACAATCAACCAATTAAACTTATGAGGTTTATAAATGCTTTGGAAGATGCTCTTGGAAAAGAAGCCGAGAAAGTCTATATGGATATGCAACCTGGTGATGTTTTAAGAACATATGCTGATGTTTCTGATTTGGAGAGGGATATAGGTTTTAAACCATCTACAAGCATCGAAGATGGTCTTAAGAAATTTGTAGAATGGTA
>JAAYPA010000134.1 GCA_012520055.1 Mollicutes bacterium | reverse complement strand
TATTTAATATACAATCAGAATTATCATGATAAATCTCAGTATCTAGATATGTGTGATATTTAATTAGTTCTTTAATGTCGCTAATACCATCTTTAAAGTTTCTATTTTTCTCTAAAAATATAATTTGTTTATTAGTATTAACTGCTTCCTGTAAAGTAGTAGGGTAAGGATCATGTACTTCAGATTCAGAATAAACATAATGAGTTATATTACTAAAAAATATATTATTATCTTTAGTGTATATAATATTTTTAATATGACTATTTAGTTTATCAAAGGGATAAGGTGAACTATAACCACCCATAACATATAATTCAACATCTATATTTAATTCTTTAACAAAATTGCAAAACATAATAAAATCATCGTATCTATAAACTGGTCGATAATAATAACCCAATACAATTTTATCTGTTATAACATTAGTATTATATTTAAATTCAGTAGGTAACAGCATTGGAACATAATTAACAAAACTACTATTACTTTTATAACTACTAAATCCATTAGTAGTTTTATATTTTACACCTGGATTTATTTCATATCTGCAATAAACAATATCTTCATGATAATATTTAATATGAATGAGATTCTTTTTTCTATAATTGGTTGTATCTTGATAAGTATATATAACTCTTTTACTGTTATCATGTATCTTATCTATATCATCACTTATTAATTTATAACCATCTAAAACATTAATATAAGAAGAATATTTTGATTGTAAATTATACGCTTCTGAATATGCCCCTCGTTTAGATAAATAGTCGTTCCATCCAATTATAGTATATTTTTTATCATACATTATTATTTAAAGAAGTCTAAAAAGTCGTTTACAACTGTTTCTACTGCTTCTACTGTCTCACAAGATATAATTTCATCTATTGTTGTATTTAATCTAACTACAAAACCTTCTAATTCTTTTAATTTGTCTAAAATATTAAGATAGTTTTCTAGATTAGCTATAGCTATTTCTGCTTCATTCTCATCTTCCATTTCACTGATAGCAGTAATAATTTCAAGATATTTTTCTTCTCTGTTTTGATATGTTATAGCAAAACCCATATTAATAAAATAATTATTCAGTATTGTAAATGTATAATAATCCAATAGTTGCAATTTATTAATTCTAGTCGAATATAAAAAATCCTTTACTTTATTAATAGCAATCTTTTTTTGTGTTTCTAATTCACTTTCTTGTTCTACTATAACAATATCATCTACTGTTAATTGAGAATAATTATTTTTAGGTAAATATATTGTTTTACCTTCCATTAATGCTTGACATATAAGTTCATATATAGACCAAGAAAATATCTCATAAGTATTATTAACATGACCTAAAATTGTAGTTTCAGCATCATTAATACTTATAACTTCATACATATTTCCAACATCTTTTACATTTAATCGCATTGACATCATATTATTATCAATCTCCATATAATTAAAATTATCTTCCATACCAAATATTAAACATTTAGGATAACTAATATTATTAATTATTATTGAATTATATGATTCAAAACTATTACCATTATCATCAATTCCAGATTCATTTAATTTTGGTATATATTGATATTTATTTTCATTTATTGCTTCACAAATTTCACTATATAGATTTATATTATCTCCAACATCAAATATATATTTATATTCATTAATCGATAATATTTTATTATCCAAATAAGGTTCTTCTATTTTATAGTGTAAACCAACATCCTGTAAAAAAAATCTTAGATATTGTCTTTCTATATTATAATCTATATTTAAATCATCTTCATTATCAATTATTATTTCGTGTGATATATCTATATTACTATTATTATATGTAATATTTAATCTGTTTAATATAGCTTCAATTATTTTATTTTCTAAATCTTTATTTATAAATTTACATGTAATATCAGTATCTTCGATAAATAATTTATAATTTAAATTATACTTATTAATATTTTCATCATATAATAAAATAAATCTATATTCTGTATCATTATTATAATTAGGTTTTAATATCATTTTCTAATTTCTCAACCTTCTTTGATAATTCTTGTACAGCTTTGATTAATGGAGCAATTAATTCTATATAATTAACAGCATAATAACCATCTTCCATTTTTTTAACTAGAGCAAATTCATTTTCTGGCAATAATTCATTTAATTCTTGTGCAATACAACCAAAATGAATTAAATTGTTATCGTCAATTACACCATTTTCATTCATTTGTTTATATTGAAATGTGCAAGGTTTTATTTTATTAATTAAATCTAATCCATATTTACTCATTTCTACATATACTCCACATTTTTCTTTAAATTAATATCAGAATGACTATGACATGTGCATACGGCAACGCCCTGTACATACTGAGTGTTATACCACATATATTGACAATTACATGTACATGTATATGCACAATTACATGAACAAACAGTATTGCACGAACATACTTTATTAGTTTGACAAGTACATGCGACAGCAGTATTACAAGTACATGCGATATTAGTATTACAAGTACACTGAGCCGCTATAGTTATCATTTTACTTCTTAAATTAACTATATTAGCACTAGTTATATTAGTACCAGCTGTATGTGCTAATGTAAATGTTAACCAAGTATTCATTTTTG
>JAAYPA010000092.1 GCA_012520055.1 Mollicutes bacterium | reverse complement strand
ATTTGGTAAAGATTTTTGATAATATGTTCTTGTTTTTTGCCCGGTATTACCGATTTCTGTTAAGATACTACGTGCTAAAGTCGATTCATTACGTAGTGCGTATATTACTTCTGCTCCTTCTCCTCCTCCGGAATTAATATGATTAGAAAGTACAATAGCATTAGACACATCACCAAATGGAGTTTTCATTCTTCTGATTCTTTCAGTATTTGATAGAGTTTCATCAGAATTCCTTATTAACGAATTGGGAATCCCCAGATCTGTTAAACGTTTAGCTATGTATTGAGCAATTTTTAAATTCAAATTTTTCTCTACGATATTGCCACTAACTGCTCCTGGATCATCACCGCCATGTCCCGCATCAACTACTACTCCCACAACACGTTCTGAAATACTCGGATCGCATATAGCTAGTGGTGAGTATAAGTTTACTAAAGCACTCCAAGTATTTCTTCCAACTATGCCATCAACGGTTAATTTATTGTTATTTTGAAATGCTCTTACGGCTTTATTGGTTTCACTATCAAAATTATTATCTATTGGACCATTATAATAAGATAATTGTTTTAAATAATTTTGTAAATCTCCTACATCCTCACCGGAATCACCTAATCTTATTGTTGGTCTTTCTAAAACCCTTTTTTGTTGTCTTATAAAATCATCCACATCACTTCTTGATGATAACTTTTCTTCAATCAGCTCCCAAGTTTTTTGGTTAACTATTCCTGTAGGTAACATGTTATTATCTCTTTGAAAAGCTTGAACGGCTGTACCGGTTGCAACATCAAAAGTACCGGTTATATCTCCATTATAATAACCAAGGTTTTTTAAATTATTTTGAAGCCTAGAAACTTCTTCTCCGGTAGTGCCTTCTAGCATTGGATTAATAATTCTTGGTTTCGGGCTATCAATTGTAGCATGAGCTTTTTTAATGGCACGCCAAGTATCAGGTCCAGCTATACCATCGTCATTTAATCCTTGATCACGTTGAAAACTTTTTAAGGCTTCTTCCGTACCATCACCAAATATACCATCCGGTTCTTCTTGTAAATATCCTAAGTCTTTTAATCTCACTTGCAAGTTCATAACAAATAAATTTTGATCTCCCTTTTTTACCATTGGTTCTTTAACCGGTAATGCTTCGGTTTTAACTTTTTCTAGCAAAGTCCATGTATCAGGCCCAACTACTCCATCCATAACCAAATAAGCATCTCTTTGGAAGTTTAGTACTGCCCTTTCGGTATTTCTGCCAAAATAACCATCCGGTTTACCAATCAAATAACCAAGTTCAATTAAATCACTTTGTAATTTTTCAACTTCAACACCATTACTACCATACTCTAAGATGACTTCTGTTATATCACGAATTAAATAATTTTTATAATATGTAAATTTATTTATTCTATTTTCCGGTTTGGTAAAAGGATAAAAAATGGGATTGAAGTAATTATTTTCACGATAACTATTCATTTTCTCCTCCTTCTATTTTTCTAATATAGTATATTAATCCTATCGTGATAAAGATACAAATTAATAGGTTTTTGCATATATTACTTTAGTAGAAAGGAAGATATCAATGAGTACTGGTTATTTAATTATTGAAGTATATAGTGAAACCGAAGCTAATCCAATAAGTAATGCTCGTATTCAAATTCTTGGGGAAAACACTGACCAAACAGTAACAACTGATAGTAGCGGAAAGACCCAAAGAATATCTTTAAATGCTCCAGATATCAAATATTCTTTAGAACCTCAAGATAATGTTCAACCATACTCTTTATATAGCATAAAAGTTGTTAAAGAAGGTTATGAAACTGCAATTATTGAGGGAGTAGAAATTTTTCCTGAAGAAACATCTATTCAAAAAGTATTTTTAAAACCCGGTAAAGCAGGCGTTAGTTATGAAGAATTACCTCCACATGTTCTTTGGGGGGATTATCCTGAAAAACTTCCAGATGAAGATTTAAGTGAAAATAGAAAAACTGAAAGAGTCTATCCTTCAGTTTTAATACCTGAATATATTATTGTTCATGATGGAACACCAGGTAGTTCTGCTTCCAATTATGTAGTAACTTTTCCGGATTATATTAAAAATGTTGCTTCTTCAGAAATATATAGTACTTGGCCTAAAGAAGCTATTAAAGCTAATGTTTTAGCTATTATTTCTTTTACTTTAAATCGTATCTATTCTGAGTGGTACCCTTCAAAAGGTTATAATTATACTATAACTTCTTCAACGGCTTATGACCAAAAATATACGCATGGTCGAACTATATTTAAATCTATTTCTGATGTTGTCGACGAAATATTTAATCAATATTTAAAAATGCCTAATGTTAGTCACCCATTTTTTGCTCAATATAACGACGGAATAAAAGTTAATAATAAAGGATGGTTATCACAATGGGGTTCAAAATCTTTAGCTGATCAAGGGTATGATGCTTTACGGATTGTAAAATATTATTATAGCCCGGAAATGAGTATCGAAGAGGCTAATGAAATCGCAGGATTACCAACTTCATTTCCTGGTAAAAACCTAATTGAAGGAAGTTGTGGCTCCGAAGTTCAAAAAATTCAAAATGAATTAAACATGATCAGTGGTAGCTATCCAGCTATTCCTAAAATTATTCCTGCCAATGGAAAATATGGACCAGAAACTACTAAGGCTGTCAAAAAGTTTCAAGAAGTTTTTGATCTTCCGGTAACGGGAGTTATTGACTTTGCTACTTGGTATAAAATATCATATATTTATGTTGCTGTTTCAAAAATGATTAAAGGTATTTAAAATTAAATCAAAGATTTAAATTTATCAAGTTGATAAATAACATATTTAGATTCTCTTAAGATATGATCATTTAGTAAAGGAATAGAAGCTGCAAAATATTTGTTGTGAATCATATTACGTAATAATTCAATATTATAATCAATAAAGGCTTCGGTAGTTTCTTTTGTTTGCTTACTTAATCTAAACATATTATGTGGCGTTATATCATCATCAAAATTATCAATAATTTTATCAAATTTATAAATGTAGTCACGAACTTCATCATAATATTTATAATCAACCGGGAACATAGTATGTTTTAAAAATTGCGCATGTTCTTTTAAAAAAATATTAAAATAATACTTACATCTATATATATACGTAGGGGTAAATGACATCCTTCTTTGAAAAAAATCTAAAGTATACAAAAATATTTTAGTTTCTTCGGTAAAATGGGTAACTAAACCCTCGGAAAAAAATAAAGTATTTCCTATTTTTACTTTATCTGCTAGGTCATTTAAATTATCCATACTTTTATTTAATTCTTTAATCAAATTATTATTAATTTTTTGTACAGCTAAATATTCTTCTTCGGTGAAATTTTCTCTCGTACCGGTCGTATTATCAATTAATTTTTTTAAATCTAAATAAGTATCAAAATACTCATCAATTTTAAATAATTTGCAAGTTTTTTCTGTAAGAAGATTTCTAAAATTAGTAAGTAAAATTTCGGAATCAACAAACTTTTGAGATATTTTATTGTAACTATATGATATCGTTTCCAGTAAAATCTGACGATATTTTTTTTGTTCTACAGTATATATTTGTCTTAATGCCGTCTCATCATATGACAAAAGAGCTAAAAGTAATATTGCATGATCAAACATAAAACTAGCAATCGCTAGATTGTTTTCCAAAACATAGGGGATATAATCATACATGCAATATTACCTTCTTTCATTCTTCTGAAATTGATTCGAATTTAGTTTCCAAATCAAATATAAAGTATTTCATACTATTAACAGAACGTAACATATTATCTAAAAAGATTGGCTCAACTATTAAATAAACTTGTTTATTTAATAGTTCTTCTATAATCGATTCTAAAAATAAAGCAACCCTATCTACAAACTTTTGGCTTCTTATGGTGAGTAATTTTTGATTTTCGGGACTTAAACTAAGTTTGTCATAATCATCTAATATTTTTTCAGCTTCAACGACATATGATTGAGCTTTAATAATAAGATCAGCTCGTGTCGGATCGATAAAACTTCTTAAAAACATATTATAAGCTCTTATTAAATCAACAGCTTGGTATTCTGAGCGATTGACAAAAGTAGGATCTAAATCTATTTTGCGAATTAATCTTTCTAATATTAAAATATAAAATTCTGTATCTTCAATCATTTTTCTGATTAAAAAAGGATATGAGTAGCTAAATAATTGGTTATTTTTTTCTTTTTCAAATACTTCTTTTAAAAATTCTTTAAAATTAAGAGAAATAACTAAAGCCACTTTATTTATTGTACTAATTTGTTCCACAATTTCTTCAGAAACATTCTGTGGAGTCCCGGTTTTAATTTCATCTATAGTTTGTGTTAAACCAGTAATAATTTTTACATCAAATAATTTTTCCGTTAATTCAACTAAAGGAATTGAATATTTAGTTAAAACAGCTCCGCTATCTAAGAAATCTTTACTTAGATTACCATCAGCATACTTTATAAGTTCTTCGGTTAATTTAGTAAAGCGATCATAAAAATCTTTAGCAGTGTTTTTATGTTCTTCATCATTAATTAAAATAGCAAAATAAATATTAAGGCAAAATGACCGTAATGTTATTACATTTATCAAACCGTTTTCTAATGAATATTTTAATATATCCTCATTACTTAGCATATTCCCTCGTTTCTAACATTGCCCTTCCTCCGGTACATAAAAGCAATGATTTTTATATTTTCCGGAATTTTTTTGATTAAACCATAAAGGTAAACATTCTTCATCTTTTTTAGGAGCATAAAACCACAGTGCTCTTGTAGCTGGCCAAAATTTTTCACCATTCAATACTCTTTTAGCCATTTCTTTTTCTTCGGCATTAGCCGGCAACTTAAATAAATCACTTTTAACACCAGCAAAACCACCAGGAGTTTGAAATATTACACTTTGAATCGTAGTTAATTTTTCAAAATCAGGAGAATTACAAACTAATCGATTTACTACAACGTTTCCTACTAAAAGCATGCCATATTCTCCTTCCCCTATTGCTTCCGCCCGCATTAATCTTGCCAAGAAGTCTAAGTCTACATCAGTATAGTCAATAGTATTGTTTGCCATTTTCTACCTTTGGTACGACGAGTTGTTGCCCAATCGTTATAAGGTTAGTACTTAAATTATTTAATCTTTTTATAATATTGACCGTAGTATTATGCTTGGTGGCGATAGAGTAAAGAGAATCTCCCGGTTCTACCGTATAATATTCTGTTCCCTTTATCATTTCAGGAATATCTAATTTGATAATGAGGCCCATACCTTCTACTAAATCTTCACTAGTTAAATTATTTAATTCTTTTATGCTTTCAACAGTTGTATGATATTTCTCGGCTATTGAATAAATTGAATCACCGGCTTTTACCTTATAGACTATTTCATCAGTAAATATCGGAGGATTATTAAATACAAGAAGAGTTTGTCCTTCTTTAATATTTGTATCTAACATATTATTTATTTCTAAAAGCTGATCAGGTGTCATTCCGTAGTTGTATGCAATGCTGTAAATCGTATCTTTTTTTCTTACAGTATATTTTACATAAAATGGTTCACTGTCTATATTATATAAATCATCAACAATAATTATTTCTCCGGGATAAATTTTATCACTGGTTAAGTTATTTAATAGAATAAGTTTTTCTACTGTAGTATTAAACCTTTCGGCAATATCATATAAATTATCCCCTTCTTCAACTATATATCTAGTTCCATACATCTTGTTTACTTCCTGTCTATGGTTTTTATTTTTTGACAATTCATTCTACCTCCTTATATAAAATTATGAATATTTATAATATTTTAGTATTTATGACGGTTTTGAGCCTCTATTAAATTTAAATTATATATATAATAGTTAGTAATTCGATAAAAATTGTCTAAAATTATAGGAGCAACAATAAAATAAGCTCTGGCATTTAAAACATCACTAACTAAACTTTTGAAAAATCGACTTAATCTAATTACTAATCTTTTTGACTTAATAGTTAATTCTTTTTGGACATCAGGATTTAAGTCTGTTTTAATATACTTTTGATTTAGTGCTAAATATTCGGCAACAAAAGATATACTTTTAATATAAATATCTTCTCTTGTAGGATCAGTTATAGTGGCGATATAAGCAACTATATTTAACATTAAATTATTAACTCGATATTCATAATTAGAAATAAATGTTGGACTTGATTTTAATTTCTTTATATTTCTTTCTAATACAAATAAATATAAATTAACAGCCATAAGAAGATCTTTTATAAAATCAGGTGTGGTGTAAGAAAACATTTTTAAATTCTTTTCTCTTTCAAAAATATTTTGAATAAATTTAATAAACTCACTAATTAGATAATAAGTTTCATCATTTACATATTCCATTAATTCAACTAATTCTGGAGTTATTTCTTTATGACCGGGTTGTAAATCTTGAATCTTAATCACTATACTAGTATCTAAATTAACATTTAAAAGGTAGTCTGTTAAATCCATAGTATCAAGGGTATATTGAGTTACCAAAAAGTGACTATCTATAGCTTCTTTGGGAATAATTTCATTACTTTCATTAATAAATTTATTTAATAACTGTTCACACCATAAAGTAAATTCATTAGCTCTTTCTACACATTCTTTATCTAAAAATGAAAAAGAAATTTTAAGGCAATAATCACGGACATTTGATAAATAAAAAATCGTTGTAACCATAGACTGGGTTACAAATTCCTCATCAGATAACATGCCATAACCTCTTTTCAGTTCTATAAAAAATTATGCATTTAGGCATAATTTTATTTATGATTATACATTACTTTCTTTAGGACATACTAAACATAGGTGATAAAATGATATCCATTTGGACTAAAGACTATATTGATTATAAATTACCAATTGTTAATAAAGACATTGAAACTCCTATTTTAATTATTGGGGGTGGAATATCCGGTTTAATGTGTGCTTATTTTCTTATGAAAGAAAAACAGGATTTTATTTTAATAGATCGTAATAAACTAGCTTGTGGTGTAAGTATGTATACAACTGCCCAAGTAAGTGTAGCGCATGGTCCGATATATGAAGAAATAAGTAAAACATTAGGCAAAAATAAAGCTAAGAAACATTTTATTAATCAATTAGAAGGTTTAAATTTAATAAGACAAATAATTAAAGAAGAAAAAATTGATTGTGATTATAAAGAAGAAAGCACTATTTTATATACTCACGAAGAAAAAAATATGAAAATCTTAGAAAAACAATATGATATTATTAAAACAATTTATCCCAAAATTTTTTTTATTAACGAAAATAAACCTATTAATTTTCCATATGGTTTAGAATTTACCAATCAATTTATATTTAATCCCATGAAATATATGATGAAAATCGCAGATATTTTAATTAAAAATCAAATTCCTTTATATGAAAATTCTACAGCAACTAAAATTATTAAAGAAGAACATGGTTATAAAGTTATTGTGAATAATGAGTATAGTATTACTACACCAAAAATAATTATGACTTGTCAGTATCCTTTTTTAAATCCGGATAATTTATATTTTGCAAAGCTATATCAAAGTAAGTCTTATGCTATATCATTTAAAACTAATGTTAAATTAAGAGCTAATTATGTTTCTTTGGATGCCCCCTATTATTATTTTCGTACTTATGATCATAAACATCTAATTATAGGAGGATGTGATCATTATACTGGTTCTAATAAGAATATTGAAGAGTGTTATGATACTCTAATAAAGAAAATTAAAGTTTTAGATCCAAATGCAGAAATTATACATAAATGGTACGCTGAAGACTGCATATCAACCGATTCTTTGCCTTTCATTGGTCATTATTCAAATAATAATCCCAATATTTTACTAGTCACAGGTTTTCAAAAATGGGGTTTTACTAATAGTCATATTGCCGCTAAAAAGATTACCGATATAATTTTAGATAAAAAAGTAGACAACATTTATAGTCCTCATAGAGTCACTTTATTTAAAAATATTAAAAGTACTTTCAGAATGATTATCCATAGTATTAATGGTTTAATACTAAGTAAAATATTTGTTAAAAAATATAATTTAAATGATATTGAAATAGGTAGTGGGAAAATAATTAAATACAATAATTTAAATGTATTAGCTTACCGAGAAAATAAAAATAAATTTATATTATTAAAAAATAAATGTCCTCATATGGGATGTAGTTTGATTTGGAATAATGCTGATAAACTTTGGGAATGTAAATGTCATGGGTCAATTTTTGATAAATATGGCAAAGTTATTTATGGTCCTTCTACGCAAAACCTAGAAGTTATAGAATATAAAGATATTAAAAAAGAAGAATAGAGTTAGTTTGATTAAATAAGACATCTAAAAAAAGAACATTAGGAGAATTGATGACGATATTGAATCGGAGTCAGTTCTTTTAATTTTTCTTGTAATCTATCATAATGGATAGGTTACACTAAATTAGACAGAAAAAATGTGCACAATGATATAATAAAAGAAAGGAAGTGCACAATGAGAAAAGGTAAAAGTAAATTTGTGATTCATTTAAAAAACAATTAGTTGAACTTTATAATAATGGTAAATCTGCTTCTGAAATTGAACGTGAATATCATATTTCAAATTCAGCTTTGTATAAGTGGATTCGTTATTTTAACTCCACAGGTTCTTTTAAGGAAAAAGATAATAAAAGCGAACTTGAAAAGAGCTATAAAGAACTTGAAAAAGAGAACCGTCAATTTAAGATGGAGAATGATATTTTAAAGCAAGCGGCGCTGATAATGGGACGAAAATTCTAGTTATTAAAGAAAATGCAGACAAGTACAATATCAGCGCTATGTGTAAATTTTTAAATATTTCAAGAT
>JAAYPA010000114.1 GCA_012520055.1 Mollicutes bacterium | reverse complement strand
TAGCAGATGGTTTTAAATTTAAAGCTCTCCAGACCGAGCCGCAGCACGCCCATACAATCCCAAGCCATGGTTCGTAGGGGCGCCACGTGGGGCGCCCGCTCCAGTCTATGTACGATTGCCAGCCCAGTTTGCCCGGGGAATCATCCAAATGCCTAACGGAGCACCTGCAAAAAACTGGTTTACGGATACGCTAAGTTCAGCCTTTCAATTTCAGTCCGTCATGGAAGGCCTGGCCTACGACGGGACCGATCAGGCGATAGGTCATGGTAGCGATGTCGAAGATGATGGGCTGCAGTTTGTCGTAGTCGATTTTGCCGTCTGTCAGGACCGATTCGTCGGCCTGCTGAGCTACGATTTTGCCTACAAGGATACCCGTATTGTCATCATAGCTGGTACATTCACATTCCAAGGTGACTGGGAATTCTTCGATAATCGGGGCATTGACATGATGACTCTTGTGGACATGGCAGGCGGCTTTTTCGATTTTATTCACGTTGTTCCCCGTTTCTACGCCAAAATAATCGGCAATATCGACAGTATCCTTGGTAGCAAAGGCGACGGTAAAGGCCTTGGTGTGTTTGATGTTGTCCGTCGTCTTGTGTTTGGCCAAAAAGAACGTGATTTCACCATAATCCGATTGAGCTCCCCAGGCGGCATTCATCGCATTGGGAACACCCTTTTCGTCGTACGTCCCGATGATAAATACCCCTTCCGGCGCAATGCACGCCTTATTTCCTTCAAATTCTACACTCATGGAAAATCCCTCCTTATCCTATTCTTTCCTAATTCTATATTTTTATTATACTCCGAATCCGTACAGCCAGGCAATCAGGACCAGTACCAGCAGATAGGCCAGGTTGAGCAGGCCAAACAGTTTCAGATACCTTCCCTGCTGCCGGGGATAGGACCGGACGTACATGCCATAGGAAATGAGGCTTGCCATAGAGGCAACCAGTGTCCCCAATCCCCCTATATCGGTTCCCAGCAACAAGGCCGCTGCCTCATCGGTAAACCCAGACAAGAGGACGGCTGCCGGCACATTGCTGATGACCTGACTGGCCAAAAGGGCGATGAGGAATTCATGGCCTTCCAGGTATCCCGTCAACAGGTCCCGGAAGCCAGGCAGCTGGCTCATATTGCCTACGAGGATAAAAAAGGCCACAAAGGTTCCCAGAAGCCGGTAATCGGCATAACGGAAATACCGTGGCCGGGTCAATGACGTAACGACGATAACGATGGCCAAGGTAAGGCGGTAATCGAGGACATGGGCCACAGTGAGCAGGGACAGGAAAAACATCCCGCCCAAGAGCCAGAGCCGACGCGATGGCGCCAAGACAGGCAGGTTCCTTGTCCGCCGGGCAGCCAGCCGGACGGAAATGGGAATCGGCGTCCCCGGCAAGCGGAACAGGGACAGCGTAAGCAGCAGGAAAGACACCAGGGTATATGGCAGGAGCAGCGTCAGAAACGATGGCAGATCCATGGCGTAATAAAAATAAAGATACAAGTTCTGCGGATTGCCGACGGGCGTACACATACTGCCCAGATTGGCAGCCAGCGTCTGGAGGACGATGACGAGAGACATCTGTTCCTCACTGGCCACCTTGGGCAGGGCCATCAGGGAAAAAGGCACAAAGGTCAGGAGGGCCACATCATTGGTCACCCACATGCTGACAAAAAAACAGGCAAATACCAGGACCGCCGCCAGCTGGCGCATCGTCCCCAGGCGGAGCAGGAGACGGGCCAGCACGGCAGAAAAGACGCCGCTTTCCCGCACGCCGCCGATGACGACCATGAGACAGAACAAAATCGCCAGTACAGGCATATTGATATACCCGGCATAAGCAGCCGAAGGCGGTACGGCCGTCATCGACGCCAGCGCCGCTGCCACTGCCAGAAAAAGCACCAGATTCTCTTTGATTATTGAACCAATAGATTTCATGCTATGTCCTTCATTCGAGTTGCTTCCCATTCTCACTGCGCACCTGGGCCGACACGAGGAGCGTAAAGACGCCGGTGCCGCCGATGACGCGCACCTTCTGTTTTTTTGACTGCTGGCAGGAAAAATCACAGTCATGGTTACAACGTTTAATCATGGACTTCATCCTTTCTGATACTTTTCTTTCATTATACCATGTTTCCTGCCGTCACAGCAGGCGGAAAGCAAAAAGAGGCTGTCGCACGAAGGTTTCTGCCATCATGTGATGCCCCGTTTACTTTATAGTTTGTAGCACAGAGTTTGTAGTTTGCAGAAAAAAGCTTTAAATTTAAACCCATCCGCTAACAACTAACAACTAGCCACTAACAACTTGAAAGGAGCTGTCGCGATGCGACAGCTCCTTTTCTTATGCTATTTCCGGCAGCACGGAGGCAATTTGGAATCGTCCCCCGTTTTTGTTTTTCCACTGGATGAGCAGCTGCCTGAGCAGTTGCCGCAGCAGCTGGCCGTTCCGTTGAACAGGCCGCGGATATGGTGAATGAAGTACGCTACGGCGATGATGACGACGATAGCGACGATAATGGTTGCAGGACTCATAGATATACCTCCTCTCGGGATTAGCAATTATTCGTTGTGAAATCAACCTCTCCGGCCCTTTGGGCCACCTCCAGCCGGCTCTCCGTTTTGGCAGCCGTCCTGCCTTTCCCTGCGGTCAACGCCTGACGGGCCAAAAAGGGCCTATGAGGGGAGGCTAGCCACGAGCCACTAATATTATACGTTATGGAAGGGGCTGCTTCAAGTCTTAAGCGCCGAGGCCGGCCATGAGGGCCAGGTGATAGGTGACAAAGGCCAGGACGTACGAGAGTACGAGGCACATGGCATCGCTGGCAAGGAGCATTTTCCACGAGCCTGTTTCACGTTTGATGACGGCCATGGCAGCGACGCACGGCATGTAGAGCAGTACGAAGACCATGAGCGACAGGGCGACGGCTGGGTTGAAGTCCGGGTCATCACGGAGGTAAGCGACGATGCCCGATTCGTGGGTGTCGTCACCGCCGACACTGTAAATCGTACCCAAGGTCGAAACCATGACTTCTTTAGCAGCCGTGCAGGCGATGAGGCCTACGCCGATCTTCCAGTCAAAGCCAAGCGGTGCGATGACCGGTTCTACGAAGTGCCCCAGGCGGGCAGCATAGGACTGTTCCAGTTTTTCAGCCGTCTGCTGGTCGTCGAGTTTGGACGTTTCGTCGTCAGCATCGGCTTTGGCATCGAAGAGCGGCAGAGCCTGGGCGAAGACGGCCGGATTCTGTTCCTGCAGGTCGGCGAAGCTCTGGGGGTATTTACCCATGAACAAGTTGTCTTCTTCTTCTTCGGAATTCTTGACCTGGTCTTCAACGGAGCCCAAAGCGGCAGCCGGGTTCAGGGCATTGCCCGTATCGGCTTCGTCAGCATCGGCTTCGTCAGCGGCTTCATCAGCGGCAGCGACC
>JAAYPA010000091.1 GCA_012520055.1 Mollicutes bacterium | reverse complement strand
TTTTTCTTATAACATATTCCTGTGTCATTTGTTGCTGCTTCTACCCTTATTCCCATTACAAAGATACTTATTATTATTAAAATTATCTTTTTTACTACTTTCATAAGGCACTCCTTTTTTTAACAATATAGATTGTTATGATTAAAGCACCACTTATTGCCACTACCCCTATTATTACATACACATAGTTGTTCTTTATTACTTCTATTATTCCGTTTTCTGCTTCATTCGGTTCTTCTTTTGGTTCTTCGGTTTTTATATAACCATTTAATTTTTCGGCTAATTCACTTTCTGTTAATTTTATTTCCTCGGTTATATATTTTCGACAATATGGAACACTTTCCAATCCTTCACATATTCGGTATTGAGAAAATAAATTTATCTTTGGTTTTGTAAAACTATAACTTTTTAATATATTACCTGCACAGTTTTCTGATCCTCCATATATTTGATAATCATATTTGATAATATTTTCAATATCATTTGTTTCAAATGAATATATTCCATCTTTAGTATTTTCATAATATATATCTATAGTTTCTCCTGTTAAACTATTCTTTTGACTAATATATAAATCTTTAGTGATATTATATATACTTATTTTAAATTTTGTTTTAATTATTTCTTTAACTATAGTTTCTTCTGAATCTGGATCAGTAAATTCTTCATTTACTTTTTCTTCGATTACTTCATAGTTAGTTTTTACTTTTGAGGCCATTTCATTTAAGTTTGCTTTTTCAATATAACTACACTCAGCTTGGACATCTAATATGCCAAGGAATGCTGTTAATATTATTATAAGTACTCTTTTCATTTTGACCTCCTTTATTCTATGTATAGTATAACATAGTTTTTTATTTTTTTAAATAAAAAATAAATAAAACATTACCTAGTTTGGTAATGTTTTATGGCCAGTCGGTTAATCCCGCATCTTCCTCAGGATACCCTCCCGGTAAAAGTTGTTTCATATTTCCTTTTTTCCAAATATTATTCAAGTAATACTTCCATAATTTCTCACGAGCATTTCTTAAAATTTCATATGTGCCAGACTCAGTAGCCCATTCAGTTAATAGTGAACTTTTACATTCCTTAGCATATTTATTACAATCCATTGTTTGAAATTCTTGAAAATTTCGGTAATTTTGCTTAATTTTCAACATCCTAGTTGGAGTTAAAATAATTGTAGCGTCCAACAGATCTTTTGAGCCATCAATATCACTGTATATAGCATCACCAATTTTTTCAATTAGCTCACGAGCAGCTTTTCCTTTATCACTGGTCCAGTTAGCACCAATTTTTCTGCCCGATGCACCTTCATTAGGAAATATGTTATCAGTAGCTACTGATCTTGAAAAATATTGTGGAGCAAATTTGTTATCACTACAGTCAATACAATCACTTTTATATATTATTTCATCATTATGATAATAACAAACATTATTAAACATTGTTTGATTCATATTTTCATCTCGATATATTTTTAAAACAGATTGATCATCAATTTTAGCTAATTCTTCATCTAAAGATTTTTGAATGTTAGAATCCATTTTTGGTTTTATAATAGGATTACGCATTAAATGACCAATTTTATCCATACTAAACCAAGTATAATATTCGTTTTCATAGTTAGTTATTTCAACATTAAAAACATATCCAATATCTACATATTGACGAATTCCTTGATAAATAGTTTGACTTGTTACATATTGCCCATCCGGTAGTAAACTGAAATATTTTTCCGTAGGAATATAATATAAGGTTTGAGTATAAGCAGTAGAATAAAATTTAGTAGTATCAAAACTTTTTGTTTCATTTTTATATGTAGAACCACCACCATATATTACCTCAATTTTTTCTTCGGTGTATGAGCCTTTATCCATTCCAGGAATTTTTTGAGGTTGGGTACTGACATTTGGCCAGTATTTTTCTGATCTCCAAGATACTTCCAAAGGAACCTCGGTTACTAAGTCTTGTACCGTATTTGTTTTAGGATTATAATACTTCTGTTTATAAGTGAATTTTAAATCCGGTTCTAAATAATAACGCCACTTACTAGCTATTTTTGATCTAGATTCACATTGTAACTTATACGTTTCTAGTTTTTCTCGTGCTCTTACAGCCGCGTCATAATCACTTTTTGCTTTTGTTACATTTGGTTTTGAAGTTCTATATTTTTCACCACCACATTTACATTCAAGAGAAGCAGATCTAGTAATAGTTTTTCCATCTCTATCGTAAAATGTATCATCGTTTAAAACACTTTGAGTTGATTTACCATTAACGTAGTATTGATATTTACAATCACAATTATATCCCCCTGAACAATATGAATAACTATTTTCTTGTCCTGCTTCATTAGTCCGCTTTACTATGCTAGTACTACAACATTTGCATTCACACTTATCACTAGATTCTGTACATGTTCCTAAATTATCAACAGCATCAGCCAGCGCTAAAGCAACTTGCCAATCATCATATTTATTCTTTTCGTCTAAAATTGCAGCATCATAATCTCTTTTCCAACGATTATAATCAGTATAGAAAAGGGCATAAATAGTTCCTTCAACTCTTGGTTGATTATCAAAAACAAAGAATCTTCCGCTTTTAGATTCAGTTGTTCCGGGGAAATAAATGTACTGGTTTTCAGTTGTATATAGTTTGCAATAATCATTTCGAGAATCAAAAGCATAACTTTCTACTTCATTACCCCTATAAAGATACTCATCATCAAGATTATTATTTAGTTGTTTGATTTTGGTTGAATTACCAGTAGCTTCAGCTTCTTTAAGTAATTCTTCGATAGCATCTATTGTTTTTAATTGTTGAACTGTAGATACGCTCATATTATTTGGATTGCCATCATTATCACATTTTGTATCTAAATCAACAATATCTTTAGTTGCACAAGTTTGTAGATAATATTGACGATCACTAGCATTAGTTAATTCTTTATATTCAACATCACAACATCCATTTCGTAAATAAGAAGAAATAGTCACTTCGTTTTCATTATAATAATATTTTCCGTTTCTTCTTTCGCATACGGTTGGATTATTGATAATTAATGATACATCAGCATTTTGCTGTCTCATAGGCATAAATATAATCATTCTTTGACGATATTGTTCAGTTAAATGATACCTTAATACTGCTAAATTTTTACTGTCTAAAATATGATTATATTTATAATCAATTAAAATTTTGGTTGTATTCATATTTTTAATATCATCAACACTACCTGAAACTTTAATATAAAAAGTATACTCATTACGGTTTTTTTGAACTAAGTTGGTTGTCGGAAGATTAGTGTCTTCAAAGGTACAACTTAATTTATTATTATCACATTTAACACTGTTTATATAAAATCTTGGATTAGTTACCTCATAGGATTCTATATACATAGTATTTAAACCTGTTATTTTTACGGGTACTCTTTTTTCAATTTTATTACGGTTAGTACCAGTATTTTCAATGTTATTAGCATCAACACTAAAATTAAATTTAAATTCACGTAAACTTGCATTAGCCCCTTGAACTTTTTTACATTCTGTTAAAGCATCCATAAATCTGTCACATTTTAAACAAGAAATAATACCTGAACAATAATATCTTCTTACGATATTATAAGCATCGGAAGTTGTAACCAATTTTGGATCAGGAGCAGTTTTTCCTTCCAATTGTTTATAGACATTACCAAAATGATTAGTATAAACCGAACCATCAACAATGTTATAACCATATTTAATAGTTATTGCTCTCATGGCTACATTAGCAGCTTGTTTATAATATTCTAATGCTTCATCTAAAGTACTGCCATGGTTTGCTCTATAGACAACATCATTAATATATTCAGCATATATTTTAGCTATAGCTCTATCATAATCAGTTTGAATATCAAATGAACGAGCATATTTATAAGTTTGACTTCCCGGTTCCGGTAGATTAGAATCTATACAGAACATATCGCGGTCTTCACCTTCAACCTTACCAAAATAATTATATTTTGATGGACTTTGACCATTAGTTAAAGATAATGGTTGATGAGCAAAGGCTTCTCTTTTTATAGTTACTGCCTCTGTTAGTTCACAGTACCCAGTTTCCACAGCCTTTTTCTTATAACATATTCCTGTGTCATTTGTTGCTGCTTCTACCCTTATTCCCATTACAAAGATACTTATTATTATTAAAATTATCTTTTTTACTACTTTCATAAGGCACTCCTTTTTTTAACAAT
>JAAYPA010000090.1 GCA_012520055.1 Mollicutes bacterium | reverse complement strand
ATATAAGTTCATATTTAGTATTCCATTTATTCAATGATGTTAGCATGATATTAGCTTTAGTTGTATTATTTCCTATAGCAGTTATTTTTCGATTTTGAATACCATTAACTGTCATACTATATTCTAAACCAGCTACTTTGATATTAGCCAAAGTATTTATTTGACGGTTACTGAAAATACCAAAAGCCGGGTTTAGAACTAATAATAAAATAACAAATATAACAAATGCGCTAATTAATAAAAATCTTTTTTTAAAAACAATCTTTTTAATATTTAATAATTTCATTGAAGCACTTCCTTTTTTATTATCTTATTTCTATTATAACTTAACATACAAAAATATACTAGTAAGTTTTAAAATATAATTAAAAAATCAAATAATTAATTTTTATTTGAAATTCTTTTTTATAGCTAAAAACGAAATTTAGTCTATCATTTTTGTACAATAAAAATGATATTTTATACCACAATAAAAACAATATTACTCTTTTATATTTATAATTTTATTTATTATTGTTTTCCTTTTAATTAGATAGTTCTTTTAAACGATTATATATTAAATCAAAATTATCTAAAAAAACATTAATTTCCTCGTATTTTGTTAAATAAGAAATACTTATTCTTATTGTTGTTAAAGCTCTTTTTTTATCTTGATAAAGGTTTAAAACCGCAGCACTTATTTTTCCGCCCGAACAAGCAGTATTACTTCCAACAAAAATCTCATATTTTTCTAAAGCATGGATAAATGTTTCCGATTTAATATCCATTAAGCTTATATTTAAAATATTGGGGATAGAATATTTAGTTTGATTAATTAAAATATTAGGATATTTTTTTAAATGTTCACAAATCTTATCATTAATTTTTTTTATCTTATCAGCCTTTTTATTTAAATCTAAAGAAGCTAATCTTAAAGCTTTAGAGAAAGTAACAATTAAAGGTAATGGTGGAGTTCCTGGTCTAAAGTCTTCCCCAGAACCATAAAAAAGTGGCTTAATGTTTATCCCTTCTTTTTTATAAAGCAGCCCTATACCTTTTGGTCCATATATTTTATGAGAACTCATAGAAGCTAAATCTACATCACTTAAATTAACTGGTACTTTACCCATAGCTTGTGTCATGTCACTATGAAAAATCGTTTTAGAGTTTTCTTTATTTATAATTTGCTTAATTGTTTTTATAGGTTGTCTTATCCCCAGTTCACTATTTACCGCATTGATACTTACAAGGATTGTTTCTGGTTTAATAAGATTTTTTAAATCTTCAAAATCAATAACGCCCTCTTTATCATTATTAACATAATCAATGATAAAGCCATTACTTTCTAAATATTTACAAATACCATATATTGAATCATGCTCTAATTTAGAAACAATAATTCTACTTCCCTTTTCACCATAAGCCATAGCTGTTCCAATTAAAGCCAGATTATTAGACTCAGTTGCGCCACTAGTAATAATTGTTTCATTTTCTTTAATATTCAAAATATCACATATTTGTTTAGTAGCTTCCTTTAATAATTCTTGGGATTTAGTTCCTAAACTATGTAAACTATTAGGATTCCCAAAATATTCATTCGTTACTTTTATGTAGCTATCTAAAATTTCCGGTAATACCGGAGTTGTCGCACTATAATCTAAGTAGACCATTTTATCACCTATAATAATTATAAACGATTGCAAATTAAAAGGCAAAATATTTTGCCTTTACTGAGTTATTATGTATGGATTATCAAAGCTGCCATTACCTGCTAATTTTTTAACACCAGATTTTAAATATAAAGTTGGACGTACTCCATAACTTAAACTAGCATCATAAATAGTTGTAATACCATAATTTGTTATAAAAAATACATTACTACTGTTATTTTTATATTTTGTTAAGGTCCATTCTTCCCCTTTTCCATATAACCAACTACTTCCAGCGCATTCATTATGATTATATTGACCTATATCCCAATGTCTATTACATGACTCTGCTAAAGCTGAATATCCATAATCACTTAGATACATTAAGCCAATTTTACCAGATATTGCTGGTCCATCTCTTTCCGCATCATAACATTCCTGAGCAGTAGCATATGGTGTTACTAAACCTCCTAATTTCCAACTAACCGTTTCCACCATATTACGGCTATTTTCATGAATAATACCATCTCTTGTAAAATTACAAACACTGCTCACTATGCCATAATAAGTATGTCCATAGCAATTAGTAAGTTCACTTTCATCCAGACCATTATAGTAATTATCATTTAACAGAGTATTTAAACTAGAAGTAGCCCAGTTATTAGAATTATCTTTATCAAAAGTATATGTACCGAGTTTGTCTTCTCTAATGACTTTAACCAATTCCTGCCCTTCAAGATTATGAGTATTTTCCCCAAAAACCCCAATAATACGCCAATATTCATTATTAAATATTATCCAGTTATTAGGATTTTCCCTTCATAACGATAGTCTCCGTAAGTTTCTAAGATATCGTTAGCTACAATATAAAATGAAAAACGATCGTCACCAGTTGAAGTATCTTCGTCTTTTTTATAAGTTATTTTAACCGTATTATCTATATTCAAATTACCTAAATATTGACAGTAAATATAAGATCCCGTTTTGTAACCAACTGCCATGTCATCTATATAAATATTTGCCCAATCATACCATTTTTCTGAAGAAATATAAAAGCAAAGAGAAACCGGTCCATTCTCACTAGGCTTAAAAGAAAATGTACTTGTTGAGCTATGATCATGATTGGTACTTGACCAGTAATAATCTTCATTCCAGGTATAAGGATATGTAGCATCATTAACTATATTGGAATAGTATGTAATATCTTTAATATCTGCTTCTTCAAAATCAACAGATATTTCCCTAACTAACTTACCATTTCCTTGATTGGTACCATCTAAGCTCATGATATATTCAGCAAAATTTGTAGCGCCTACTGGACTTGCATTAGTTAGTTCAATATTATTTAAATCTCCATTTAAACTACTTATTTCTAAACTAGATGTCTTCATATTCCACTGTGCTCCGGCAAATGATGTTTCATATAACCCACTTGGATTACTTGGCAGTCTAAATGTAACATGGGTTGGAATACTGGTTGGGGAATAAGCTATTACTATTTTTGATTCAAAGGTTTTATTAAAACCTTGTTCCATTGTTGTACCCTCGTCCATCCACATTCTTAAATCAAAAGTTAAAGAATCATTAGGAAATATCATGTTCTCGGTTTTAATAATATAATTGATGGCACCTGTAGCTACCGAAGTTCCATTTTCTAAACTGCCTAATATTTGTGGCGTGCTTTCATCAATATCTTAATCAAGTAAGACTTTTACGTAATTGGCATTTAGTGTTGAACTTGATAATACATCTATACTAATATTAGCGTATACAAAAATATCACAATGATTGGTAATTTTAAATGTATATGGATCTTTTTGCATTCCTTCTTCATTTGATATTGGAAATTCATCTGTTAAATTAATAGCACTGGTCTCATCAGTTATGGTGGTATTTAAGCATCTCAAAATCTCAGCTTGATTTAGGGCATCTTGAGTAGTTGTTTTTCTTATATAAGAATACGAAATACTTAATACTATAACTGACAGTATTAAAACTCCAAAAACTGCTATTATTTTACGAATTTTACCACTATTTTCCATATTTTTATTATTTAACAAAAAAAACCTTGTGACAACAAGATTTTCTTTATTTTAAAATATTTAAAGTATTAATTACGATTTGGTATTTATCCATTCTTTTTTCCACTTTACCAGTTATTTTAAGTAAATCTCCTTTTTGAATTTGGTTTATATAGCCAATCCGATTTGGAAAAATTATATAATCTAATTTACCAGTTTCATCACTGATTTGTAAAAAGGCCATCGTTTCATTCTTTTTAGTCTTGATAGTCTTTATGTTTTCCAATAATCCTATTGTCGTAACAACTTTATCAAAATAGTTAGATATGGTGTTTATTTTGGTTTCTTGAAATTTACTAGCTGGATGATTTGAAACATAGAACCCAAATAATTCCAGTTCCTTATTCATTAATTCATCTGAAGAAAACTCTTCTAACTTTTCTAAAGTTGGTTTAGCAACTAAAGATGAATCTAATCCTCCAAGAAGTTCAGCATAAATTGTGGCATTATTAATATTATTAATTAAAGTTTTTCTAGTTTCATCAAAAGAATCTAATGCCCCGGCATATATTAAGTTTTCAATAGTTTTAATATTAACACTTTTACCATAAGTTCGAGCTACAAAATCAAAAAAATCAATAAAGTGCCCTTTCTCTCTTACAGAAATTATTTCTTTAGCTGCTGCTACACCAATATTTTTTATTAAAGTAAGTGGCATTCTAATACCATTTTCTTTTACATATACATTTTGACTTAGATTAATATCCGGTTTATGAAATTTAATATTTAAGAATTTAGCTTCATCAATATACTCCTTGGTTTTAGAAACAGATCCTAAATTAATATTTAATAATGAAATATAAAAATATTCAGGATAATATACTTTCAAATACATCATTTGATAACCAACTAAAGCATAAGCTACGGAATGAGATTTATTAAACCCATAATTAGCAAATTTCATTATTAAATTATATATTTCTTCAGCTTTAGCATATTCATAATTATTTAAAACTGCTCTTTTAATAAAATTTTCTTTTTCCGCTAAAATTATTTTTTCATCTTTTTTAGATATAGCTCTTCTGATTAAATCAGCTTCAGAAACTGGGTACTTACCAATAACATTAAAAATTTTCATAATTTGTTCTTGATAAACAATGATCCCGTAAGTTTCCTTTAAGATATCAGCTAATTCCGGAACCAGATAATCTACTTTTTCTTTGCCTTCTTTTCTTTTAATAAATGAATCAATATTTTCCATAGGCCCCGGGCGAAATAAAGCTAAAGCTACTACTAAGTCCGAAAAGCTATTTGGTTTTAGTTTCATTAAAAAGCTTTTCATTCCTACACTTTCAAATTGAAATATTCCTGTTGTATTGCCATACTCAAATTTTTTTAAGACTTCCCAATCGTTTAAATCTATTTCATTTAAATTAGTTTCATCAGGAATCATTTTTAAAATATCTGATATGGTAGTTAAATCTTTGATGGCTAAAAAGTCCATTTTTAATAGACCTAAATCTTCTAAATAATTCATCGTATATCCAGTTAGGTAACTATCGCCACTTTTCATAATGGGAATAATTTGATCTAATTGGATGCTAGCAATAACAACACCAGCAGCATGGGTACTAATATGTTTTTTAATACCTTCTAATTTAAATGCCTGATAATATAATTTTTTTATTTCTAAATTGGAATTTAATATTTTGATTACTTCTTTTGTAAGATTATCATTTAAACTTTTTTTAGCATCAATATGTGTTAACAATTTGGAAATATCTAAATTCATAATTTTTGCTAATGATATTAAAACTTGTTTAGAAGCAAAAGTTCCATATGTTATTATGGGTAAAACGTTTAGTTCTCCATATCTGTTTTTAACATAATTTACTACTTCATCACGACGCTCTGCATCAAAATCAATATCTATATCTGGTAAGGTTATTCTTTCTGGATTTAAAAATCTCTCAAAAAGCAAATCGTACTTGATTGGATCTACCGAGGTAATACCTAAAGAATAAGTAACCAAAGATCCAGCTGCCGATCCTCTGCCTGGTCCTACTAAAATTTTATTTTTCTTAGCATATTTAATATAATCATAAACTATCAGAAAATAATCAACATAGTTCATTTTCTTAATGACATCTAATTCATATAATAAACGTATCTTATATTCTTCCGATATATCACCATTTAATCTTTTATGTAGACCTTTAATTGCTAATCCTTCTAAATATTTATAACTGTCAGGAATATTTGCATCATAATGAGGTATTAAATTTTTAAATTCTGGAAGTTCGATATCAATTAATTTAGTTAGTAGCGATGAATCTGATTCTTTTAAATAATCTTCCGAATAATCAGTAGTTATTTCACTTAAAGTTAACCCTTTATCTATAGCTTCTATTAATTTTAAATAATTTGTATCTTCTTTAGTAAGAGCTAAAGCCACTCTAAAATATATTACTTTGTTAGTTAAAAGTAATGCAGAAACTTTTTCTTTTTCACTTTGATAACCAATAAATAAATCTTTACAAATTTCATTTAATTCCGTAAATAATTCTATTGATT
>JAAYPA010000089.1 GCA_012520055.1 Mollicutes bacterium | reverse complement strand
TATAATAAATTATTATATGGCTTAAAATCTTTATCTAAATTAATAAATATTCCTTCATTTTGATAATTTTCTTTTTTAATAGTTTTCATAATATATTTTATGATAAATAAAAATAAGATAAACAAGTTTATCTTATTCTTCATTAAAGAAATCATCATAATATTGATCATCTGTAACATTATTATCACTTACTACTTCACTGTCTTGATCAATATTGACAACTGGTTCAGAGTTATCTTTTACACTAGAATCATCAGCTAGAAAATCATCAAACTTTTCATAGATCGTATTTTCTAGTTTTTCAATTGATTCTTTTGGTTCTTTCTTAACTTCACCGGCTGCTTTTTGTTTTTCAGCTGCTTCTTCAGCTTCTAATTCAGCGATTTTAGCATCGATTCTTTTTACTAAATCATCAAGATTAAATTGTGACATATTACCACCCATAAATGGATTGGCCATTGGGTTACCTAAATCCGGCATTGGTGGTTCTAATGTTTCAATCTCATCCGGCTCCGAAACAAATGGCTTAGATGGCATTAATGAATCATTTAGTGGATTGAAAGTAGTAATTGGTTTACTAGGTGCTTCATCAGGCATATCCGGTGTTTTTGGTTTTTCTTCTTTTTCTATAGTATTTGGTTCTAACATCGGACCAAATAATGGATTCACAAATGGTTTGCTTCCATCTTTCTTATCGACATTATCTAATGCTTCAAATAACTTGTCCCTTTTTTTCTTTTTAACAAATTCTTTGATATTAAATAATTCAATCGGATGTTGTTCTCTTTCAACTAACTGACCACTGGCAAAATTATATCCCCAGTTGATTTCATAACTTGGTGTGAGTTTAGTACGGAATGGATTCATTCTGGTTCTTAATAATACTACTTCATTCAATTGCATTTTTTGCAGGTCGCTGACGGTAATAAGTGGTTTAGTAACTGTTTTATCTTTCTCTTTAGTTTTGATTTCACCACATAATTTACTTATTTCTTCCAAGGCAGCAAGTTCTGTAGTTATTAAATAAACTAAGTTTCCACAGTTACTTCTAATAGTTTCCGCATCTTCTTTACCGTATACATCATTTAATTGAGCAAAATTTTGAATAATAAATGTAAATCTTATTTTTCTTGAGCGAGCTGCTGTAACCATAGTTGTAACGTCTTTAAGAGGTGGCATATTAGCAAACTCATCTAGAATAAAGTTTGTTCTAAACGGTAATTTTCCACCATTTTCTTGAGCTACATCAATTAAAGTTTCATAACATTGTTTAATAAAAATAGTAGCTAAGGCATGATACGTAGTTTTTTCATCATGAATAATCATAAATACAGCTGTCTTTTTACGGCCGATATCACGCATATCAAAATCACTGTAAGAAAGCATTTCCGATAATTGCTCACGAGAAGCAAAAAGACGTATTTTTTGTCTAAATACCGATAGAATTCCACCTTTAGTATCTGATGGAGCATTTATGGTATTAGAAGCAAAAATATAAGCACTGGAAGCTTCACCTTTTAGTAAGAAATATTCTTTAATATAATCACTGTTAGCAAATCTTTCTTCACCAACCGTAGACATGTAACTAATACTATTTAAATTAATTTGATTTTCTTCGGTATCTTCAAATAATCCCAAAGCAAGACCTGAAAAATAGTCAGCAGCACTCTTTTCCCAAAATGGTTCAGCTTTATTATTAGGATCATATAAAATATTTAATGCAACATCATCTAATAATTCCGTTGCTTTATCAGTATTTCCTGACTTGTATAATTGATATGGTAATGTTAAAGGATTCCAAGCATTTCCTAAATTAGGATTACGGAAATTTAATACAATTATATTATATCCTTTATTACGTAACATCTCACTATGATTACGATATAACTCACCTTTAGGATCAGTTAAAATCATACTTTCACTGGCTTTAGCTAAATTTTGAACTAAGGGATCAACAACAGCAGTTGTTTTACCTGATCCGGTAGCACCAATAACCAAAGTATGGTTTTCACCATTATCAACCCACATCTCTTTACCATTATTTAGTAAAGCTATACCCGCTGCTTCGGTAGTTTCATCAGAAATTTTGATTTTAACTACATCTTTGGCTTTTTTCATTTCATGATCTTTACTCCAGCGACTATAACCTTTTTCATCTTTTTTACCTAAAACTATTCCCACACCGGATTCATCACGATCAAAAATATAAGAAGAAACACTTAAGAATATAGAAATTAAAACCGCAAAAAACACTACTAAAGTAGCTCCGATATATGGACTGGCAAAAGCCGGAAAAGGGTTAAATCCGGCAAAAATACCTTCATTTAAAAGTGAAGTAACATTTAAGACAGCTACTGCACATAAATAAAGTAATAAGAAACAAAAAATTATAAATATTACTAAGTCTTTTCCTGTTACTCTAAATTTCATATGTCGCTCCCTGTAAATTTATTATATATCAAATTCTGACTTTTAGCTACTATTACCTGTTAGAATTCTTAATTTTAAAGAAAATTATTGTTCCACCAATCAGTAACACTATACCTAGAAATATATAGACTACAATCAAGGTATCTTTTCCAAAATATCCATTATCATCCATTTGGAAAATTTTAAGTTTTTCTTCTTTTTGAGATTTATTTATTTCTAAATTAATTGATTTATTTTGATAATTATCTCTATCAAAATACCAGTAATATCCATCTTCTTTAATCTCATCGGCATTATTACTGTTAACCTGACAATCAGTAATTAATTTAATTGTAATTTTATCTAATTTAGGATAAGTAATAAATGATGATAGGTCTTTGGCATTATCTATAATAATATTATTTCTGTTTATTTTATAATTAAATTTTTTAGTATTAGAAAAAACAATTGTTGAATATTCATAATCATCAACTTCAAAATTATATTGATACTTTAAGCCTAAGTCATTGAGAGATGATATTCTTTGAATATTATAATAATTTATACCAGTAATTCTTTGATTTACTTCCGGTTTTTCGTTACGATAATCAGTAGCTACAAAACTTTTAGCAGCTGTTTCAACCAAATTTTGATAAGGATTTTTCCCTTCTTTCCAGCTCTCTTGATTATAATTATGAATTTCTAAAGTTTCATTGATACCATCACTTGTTACTTCTATCGTATAAACTGCTTCACATCCGGTTACCATTAACAAAAGAATAAATAATAAAAATATTTTCTTAATCATAACAGCCTCATGCTCCACAATTATTTTTGTAATAAAAATCCATATCAATCATGCGATAGCCTTGTGAATTTATTTCATTTTTGGTTATGGTAGTAAATTGAACTCCTCCACTGGTTGATTCAGCACATTGTAAATAAGTTCCTTTATTTTCAATAACCATAATGACATGGGAATCACTATCTAATACATCGCCGGGTGATAAAGCCTCAAATTCGGTTATTTGACCATAGTTCGTAAACCCACCAGCTACAGTGCCACCTTTAACACCAGCCGTATTCATAGTCCAATTAACAAAACCACTGCAATCCAAACCACTATAATAATAAGCATTACCTTTTGGTGTTATACTTTCTTCAATTCTAGTACCCCAGTTTAAATCTATACCATTGTTAGTGCCATGTCCACCACCATAATAATATGGTAAATGATAACCATAATTATGAAGACCATTTATTAATCCGATAGCGGCTCCTGCCACACCTATTCCAGTACAATTACCACCTAAATTAATTTTTGAATAAATATAATCAGTTAATTCAACTATACCGGTATCCCCTAAAACAGCTGCTAATGATAAACCTTCCAAAGCAATCGAATCTTTAACACCCGGATATTCATCTAAGAAAGCTACATTACTTCTTTGTTTAATATAATCAACTATAATTTTATGAATTCTTTCATTGGTAGCAGCATCATAATGTATTCCATCAGTAGTTACAAAATTATCTTTAATTTGACTATATACATCTATATAATTAACGAATTTAGATGATAATTCCTGATTAAATATTTCAATTTGACTATTATTAACAGTATAACCATATAAATTTGCTAATTCTTCATTAACTGGATTAACGGACACAAAATAGAATTTAACATTTTTATAATTAGGAATAATAGAATTATAAATATTAATATATTGATCGATGTTTCCCAAATCATTAATACCCAAGTTAATTACTACAAATTTTTGAGTATCAGCAGATATATAAGCTGATAATTCTGTTTTAGCGGTTTCACTAAACCAATAGTATCCCTTACCACTTTCGGCAATATAAGTTATATTACTTTTATTTAAATCGTTTTGGATACCCAAAACTCTGGAATCTCCGACATAAATCATTAAATTTTCAATTTGATTTTCATTTAAAGTTACAACCGGATTATTATGGTTCGATGAAACAATACCCATTCCAGATGTTAAGTCCAATGTTGCATGAGGGAAAAAAGCAACCATAACAAGAAGTAATAATAAAACTGATCCAATAAAACCAATAAGGAAAGGATTAATTTTAAATTTGAAATTTAAAATATCAGAACCGGAACTACCGGAAGTATCAGAAGATGATGATAAAATAGAATCGTCAAATAAAGGTGATTTAAATAGAGAACCACTTTCAGTATTAGCTGCATTCGTAGCTACATTACTACCTGTGGTAGTAGCATTCGTAGCAGCACTATCGACAGTAGCACTTGCTTTTCCAGCTCCGCCTCCTTGGGCTACATCCAAAGCCTGATCGGCAGCATCGATAACTCCCGCATCATCAGCCTTATTTAAAGTATCTTGAATCTTATTACCAAAAGGCATTCTTTTAGTAGCATTGCTAAGCATTTCACCTCCGGTATTAAGTATTTGATTACCCACTCTGGTTTTTGAAGCAATATCAACTACTTTTCCACCTACTCCAGGAGCAAAATAATTGGCTGCTGCCTTAGCTCCTGTTTTAACTATTTTAGTGTTAGTCGATTGAGCTTTAACTTCTCTAGCCAGTTCTGCATTTTCCGGTAATTCTTCTGCTAAATTGCCATTCACGTTTATCACCTCTTTTCTTTTAAATTATTTGTTTTAAATAGTAATATTATCAAACATTACTTGATATTGCATGATACTATTTTCATTAAATATAAAAATGTTTTCATTTTCATCAACTACATAAAATTCTTTATAATTATTTCTTATTGTTACTTTCAATTGTTTAACTTTAGCACTAAAAAATCTGTCACTCATTAAATTGGCAAAATGTTCTTTAAATTTTTCAATATTATCAAATCTTTTTTCACGATACTCTGGAACGATTAACTCATAAGCTAATTCCGGATCCAAATAAATCAATTTTACATATTGAGCTAAATATTTACGTGCCATTTGTTCTTCGTCCATATTAATTGATACAATTTCATTAACTTCATATTTTTTTAAATATTCATTTTTTTCCGAATATTCATATTTATTAAATAAACCTTTATTATCAATAAAATATACTATAAACAAAGCTATTGCTATTAAAGAAGTACATATTATTAATGTTATTTTATTTTCTTTAATAAAATCCATTATTTAGCCTCCTTAAACAGCTTACCATCGTAAGGCGTAACAGAAAAAGTCATATTTTTAATATCTAAATCAATTATTAAATAATAATCTGTCGGTCTTTGATATTCATCCATTACTTCTTTGGTTAAATCACCTTTTATATAATATCTGATTAGATTTTTATTTTTATTTTCTTGATACATTTTTCTAGCCTCAAAAGAATAATTTCCGGAAGATAATAAAGTTAATTTTTCTAAAACATTATTTTCATTAATATCATTTAAAGTAAGATAACTTTCGTTTAATAAAATTATTAAATTATCTTTATCTTTATTTTTTAAATATTGAATATACTTATTACCAGCATTGCTTATTGTAAAAAAACGACTATAATCTTTTACTAATGTAATTTTTTCCGTTTTTTTATTTTCCTTTACCGGATTACGGTAATTATGCAGTAAGATACCAGCTGAAAAAACAATAACCAAAATTATTAAGAGAATTATATTTTTTTTATTTAATTCAAATTCCATACAAGCCTCCTAACAAGTGTGATACTGACTATTATGAAATAATTCCCATTCTGCCGATCTTCGACCGGTTAGGGTTGTAGAACTTCCAAGGGCTGCTGTATATTTAGCAAAGAAATTATCATATAAGCCGTCAGTATTACCATATGTTTTATACATTTCCACGAAATCTTTAATAGATCCCACATTATACATAAATAAGGCTAAAGCATCAATTTGGGGTTGACCCAAGGCAATGCCATTTTTAGTTAAAACAGATCTTATACTATCATAATTAGCTGTGATAATATCATAATAAACGTTATCAACAATATCTTTAGGTATTAAAGCCCCTTCAAAATAATAATTAGAATCTGAATCAGATTCAGTATCATATAAAATACCATATCTTGCAAAACGATCTTTTTGCCATATTAAGGTAACTCCCGGACCTACCGTTAAGGTCCCCTTATTGCCTATTGGTCTTTTATATTCAATATTTGCACCATAAGCATCATTATAAACTACATAATTTGCTCCACCATCATCAGGTCCGGCACTTTCCAAACAAACTAACATAGCTTCAAAACTACTGTTAACGCTTGATACAGGACGAGGATTTTCTACCGAAATATAATTTAAAGGATCTACAGCTGACTCTTTGTTAGTACTTCCAACTCTTATTTCAAAATGAAGGTGTGGACCGGTAGATTTTCCGCTGCTACCTACTTTAGCTATTACTTGTCCTTGTCTAACACTATCGCCAACTCCGACAACTATGGTATTTTCATGAATATGAGCATATATACTATAGTTACCATCACCATGGGAAACAATGATATAATTTCCCCATCTTGAACCACACTCAAGATCACCATAAGAAACACAATCATTATTGATTTCTACTACATTTCCATCACGAACAGCTATAATATTAGTTTCAAGTGGTGCACCAATATCTATTCCATGATGGAAAGTATCTGGAATTTTATATACTGGATCCAAACGATAACCAAATAGACTGGATAATTTTATACTGGATGGTTCACCTACGGCAAAAGGAATACCACTACCGTCTATCGTAATATCTGATCCTCCGATTGGCCACCAATACATGGAATTATTAACACTCATCAAGTTAATATTATCTACTTTGGTACCTCGGGTAGCTAAAATACTTTTAATACTCGATACTATTCTTTTACGTGCCTCAATTAAATCATCTTTATATAATTCTTTTTCATCAGCAGTTAACTCACTCATATTTTTATGTCCTGTTTTCTCTAATATACTTTGAAAATGATGACGAAGATGAACTTTACGATCAAAATATTCGCTGGTTTCTAAAAATTCCCAATACTTTTTTAAAGTCTCTGGTGAGTATTGTTTATTGGTAACTGTATATTTAGTGCCTTCGGGATATAAAGAACCTAAAGCATCACAATGCTTCTTTTGATCATTACTTAAACCTAAAAAACTATTTGCTCCGGAAGAATAAAGAATGTATTCCCAAAAGCCAACTACTTTTGAATCAGCTTTGCTGGCACATACTTGCTTACCATCAATAACATTTGGATAAGAACCTTCCGGACATACAGGAACATAAGAACCTTCTTGAAGAACTTGCTCCGGTTCTCCATATAGTCCATAACAACTCGATACATAACCAAACATATTTCTGATAAGTAAATCCAATGTATCGGTTTCTCTTGCAAAATAATCAGTATTAACTGTCGCATCAATATCATAATTATCTAAATTTAAATTTGGATCAATATTATAAGCCGTACTGTCATCAATAAAATGATCGGGTGTTAAATCAAAAAAAGTGGTAGCAATAATAATATTATCATCGATAAAATAGCCTTTTTTTTGATATTTAGCTAATAATTTATATAAACGAGTATAATATTTTCTTTGTTTTGCTAAAACTACTTCAATACATTTTTGTTCATTTTTTTCGTTAGTTTCATTGCGACAGGTTCTTGTCCAATATTCTTTATTTTCTTCGGCAAATTTATCAAAATCAAAATCGGCATAATTAAAATAGGCAGCTTTTACCTCAATATTAAAGACAAAAAAAGTTATTAAAAAGAAAAGTATTATTAATACTCTCTTTTTAAATAACATTTTATTTTGTTTTGAAATATTTGTCATGCAAAATCACCGCCTATTAATTTTATAAACCTCCGCCGGAACCAAAGGAATCTAATTCATCTTGGGTAAGAACAACATTAATGCGCATTCTTCTTGAACCACAGACAAATAACGCTTCTCCTTGGCTATAACTTTTGATACTCTCTTTCTCATTTTCGTTTAAATCAATCAGTTTTGCCAAATCTTCTGTAGCTTGTTTTTTAAGACCCATTACCAAATAATAAGCTGCATTATCAAAAATAGCTTTACCATGAGTAATAACATTAGGAGCGGCAAAATCTGTAGGTTGTTGGGTAATTATGATTGTTCCGGTATTGTACTTTCTTGATCTTCTTTGAATTTGAGCTAAAAACTCAGCACCTAATTCATTTCTGGTTGATAATAGAACGTGAGCTTCATCAACAGAAAGTACAGTATTAATACTGGAATCTAAACATAAACTCCAAGCATATTTTAAAATATTAAAGAATAAAGCATTACGAATATTTTCATCACTGTTCATTAACTCTTTAATATTAAATACAACAAAATTACTCTTAGTTTCAATAGTTGTATGACCATTAAAGTAGTATTTTAATTCATTAACGAGAGGTCTAATTTTTAATTCCAAACGCTCTAAGACATCTTTTTCTCGAGTAGCTTCAGGCATTGATAATAATTTACCTTTAATTGTTGAATAAATATCATCAAAAATCGGATAATCTGCTGAAGTAAAATTACTGAAATTCGTATTAAAATCAATATTAAATCTCTTATAAGTATCTAAAACTATTTCACTAAACATAGCTAAAACATCTTCTTCAATAGATGGATAATAATATTTCATAAAAGCTTTTATACTTTGTAAGGTTCTGGTTAAGACTGTATATCCTAAACCTTGTTGTAACTCTTCATCATCAGCATCGATAATAACTTCTAGAGGATTGACCATACCAAATTGGCCACCTTTACCTAAATCGATAAAATCTCCGTTAAAATTACGAGTCATCTCCGAAAGTTCACCTTCCGGATCAATGGCAATAATTTTATAATTATTTCGGAAATGAGAACGTAATAATAATTTAGCTGCTGTACTTTTACCACTTCCGGAAGTACCTAAGATAATTAAGTTAGCATTATTACGATTATGTTCTTTTTTAGTTTGATATAAGAATTGATTATATAAAACAACCCCACCTGAAAAGTCTACTCCCAATAAAGTTGATGCTCCTGGGTCTTTAATACTATCAAAAACAAAAGGATACATAGCTGCAATAGTAGGACTTGGAATAGGTGTTCCAATTCTTTTTTCTATATCTTGTTTAGGGAAAATCGGTATAATTGATTTTAACACTTTTTCTTGTTCAAACATCATAGGTATAGCTCTCATACCCATAGCATCTAAGTAATTACGGACTTGCATCTTCTTAGATTCTAGTCCTTCTTTTGTATCAGCTGTAATCATAATGTGCATTTGAAAATCAAAAATTCTAGATTGAGTTGCCGCTAACATTTGAACAAATGATTCCAAAGATTCATAATCCTGACGAATTCTTTCTTGAATTGTTCTTTCTCGTTCATTTTGATATCTTTGTTTTAAATCAGATATTTCTTTATTAATCATTCGACTCATAGTTGAAAAATCAATTGGTATATGTTTTACAACTACTTTAGTACCCGGTAAATTAGTAATATTAGCTAAAAAACCTGGTTGGATTAGTTTAGGAAAACTTATAACGGTTAAAATAGTAGCATATTTATCACTGATTATAAAATCATTGATATTAAAATGCAAACCTTTAGGTGCTATCTCACTTTTAAATGTATTAGACATCAGCCATCACCGTCCCATATTCATTTTTAACCCCACCATTTAAAAAGTTTTGTAACAAGAATTTCATATCATCATCACTGACTTGTCTGGATACTAATCCAATACCTGCTAGAGAACTTATCATAGTTTGAACTCTTTTTTGTATAACATCTATTTTTTTATCACGGAACAAAATGAAGTATTCTGTATCAACAGCATTTACTTGCGTAGAACTGAAAAGTTCACCTTTAGCTATATCCTGAGCAATTATTTTACGAATAGCTTGATTAGGGGCATCATTATATTGTAATTGTAATTGTGATAAATATAAATTAATATCTACCGGACGGTCTGCTACTATTAACCAAAATTCATAATCTATAATGTTATAAAAATTTCTTAAATTAAATATAATATTATTTTGTGTTTGATAATCTAAAATGAAGATATTTTTAGGTTCGACTTTAACACCAGTTACATAATAATTACCTTCTAAGGTAATTATTCCGTTTTGGATAGATCTTATCGGTAACCAATCTTCAGTATATTTAGAATTACTTGTTGCTTTCTTCGACATAACTATTACACCAGCCTTTCCAATAATATGTTCTTCTTTTAGTAAAGAACAAATATACATTTCCGATTAAAGTTCGAATATTATGTTGGTTCGGTATTGGTACAACCAAGAACAAAGCAACCAAAGCTGGTAATAAAATCATAATTGAAGTAGCTAAATCAGTGGTTTTTATTGCTAACATAAAAATCAAACTTACACCAACCCCAGTGGAAAAAATAATTAAATCCACTTGATTAAAAAAACTTAATATAAGCATTGATTTCTTTGAGTTGGCTGGTATTAAATAATTATTCCCCATTTTATTCCTCCTTAACTATTTAAATCCTTTTCCTGCTCTAATTTCTAAAGAAGGAAGGATTTGTTTAATAAAAATATAATTCACATAATTTTGTCTAATATCTAACTGTCCTGAATCAGGATAAATCAGTCCTAAATTTTCCACGAATATTTTATTATCACTTAGAAACCTATTTATTTTTTTTAACCACATGTCTGTAATATTTGGAGAAATGTTTTCATATACTTCAACTTTTTCATTATTAAAGTAATCTTTTATTTGTGATTCAGTTGAATTAATAAATTTTTTAGGACTATCTCCCATTTTCTTCCTGATTAATACTTCATTTAAAGTCTCATCTATTAATCTGATTTCATCAGTATCGGCAAATGACCATAGATTTTCTAATAGCTCGAGATACTTCTTACAAAGCTTTTCTAAACCCTCATAATAAGGTTTTTCAAAAAATCTTATTATTTTTTCCATTATTTATTGCTCTTCTCTGCTTCAATTTTTTGTTGAGCAAGTTGTTCGTTAACTAACGATTTCAAAGCGCCATTGATTTTATCTAATTTCAGCATTTCAGCTTCGGTTAACTGAGTAACCTTCTCATCACCAACTTTAGTAAATATTTTTTCAATTTCGCCTAAAGATTTAAATTCAGTTGCTTTCAAGAATCGTTTTTGAGCATCTACTCCTAAAGTATCTAAAGACTTAGATAAGTTTTTAACAAATTCTTGTCCGAAAATCATTACTGCTCGTTTATTCATTTCATTATTAAAGTTTTTATTTAATAACCTTAATTTTTCTGCTTTATAGAAATCGTCAATTTCCTTGATAGAAACTTGCTTAGGATCGATAGGCTTATCATAATTTATTTTGCCATCTTCTACTGCATAAATTTCTCGGACGTCTTCACCCATTCTTTTACGGCTAACTTGTTTTTCTTGAGTTGATATAACGTTTCTAATAGCAGCATTCTCATATCGCTTAAGAAATGAATCATATTCGGCTGATACTGCATTTGCTGCTTTATATTTTGCTGGTGCTGTTTCCCCAGCAAGCCATCTAACAAACTGTTCTTTTTTGTCTAGAATATCTCTAGGTATATTCGTTACTGTTCCATAAAAAGCACTAGTAATTGGCTTAGTTCTTTTATCTTTTTCAGTTATTTCAATGCCATGATCTTCCTTATATTTTATACGATCATCAACATGTCTTTTTTTGATATTGTCACGACGAGTTCTAGCTTCATCTGACTCAGCTCTGGCTTCGGCTGCAACGCCGCGAACTCTGTCCCATTTATCAATACCTTCACTTTGTTTCCAACCATGTTTAGCACCACCAACTAGTCCGCCAACAGCTGATGAAGCTATATTCAAAGCACCTTTTTTATTATGAATTCCATCATAGACGTTAGATGCTAGAGATGAAATTCCGCCAAGTCCGGTTGCCGCCACTCTTTGAGCATATGTATTTTCATTAAGTCTTTTCTTAATACTAAAGTCAAGATCCATATTGAATAAATCTTTGATTAATTTAGGTCCATCTTTAGCAAATTGTAAAATACCTAAAATAAC
>JAAYPA010000088.1 GCA_012520055.1 Mollicutes bacterium | reverse complement strand
GCTCCAAAAGATAAAATCGTCGCACCAGTGCGATGTTAATTGATTAAATCAATCGAAAGATTGATTTTTTGTGTTTTAAAGAAAGGATGTGTGTGTATGATTAATATTACAAAAAAAGAAATCGAAATGAGTTCTGATCTCATTACTAAATTAAAATGGGCTTGTGGTTCTAACTATAAAGCGACTAATGGCTGTTTAAGAATTGTTGATCATACCAATATCGCCTATGTAGAACCTCATAAAGTTATAATTAATAATATCCTATTTTTAATGTTTAATGAACATGAATTTGTTTATGTTGAAAATCTATCTAATAAAATACCTATAACTAATTTAAAAGATTATTTAAAAAACTTATAATTAGTGATTGAATTGACAATAGGTAGTAATATGTTAGGCTTAAGTGCCAAAGGCTAAACGATTACCAGCCTTTGACTAGCCGAAAAAAACATATTACTAGGTTCCTATTGTCAATTAAGACTAATACTATGCCCGAAAATGGGTATTGACAAAATAAATAATAGTGATGTATATATAACCAATAAAGACAAGCAGCATCGTCTTAAAAGGGGTGGATACTATATGCATAGAATTGAACGAAAATATATAAATCAAAAAGATTATTTATTTAATGAGAGTCAAGAGTATTAGTTGTTAATGCTTTTGGCTCTCATTTTTCGTTAAAAAGAAGGTTTTTCTAAAAATAGGGAAGAAAAAAAGATTGCAGGTATTTATATTAGAGTATCAACCGAAGATCAAGCTCGTGAAGGTTTCTCACTTGGAGAACAAAAAGAAAAGTTAATGGAATTATGTAAGTTTAAAGGCTATGAAGTATATGAGATTTATGAGGATGTATCGAATCATTTAACAATGAATATGGTTTAGATGATGTCTTAAAGAAAAAGTTAAAAGGTAGAAACAAAGATATTAATTCTAAAGATATGGATGGCTACCAAGAGATGAAAGATCAATTAGAGAAGAATAAAATTAAGTTGGAAAAAGCTGATAAAAAATCAAAAGAATTAGATACTTCTTCAAATGAAATAGATAATATAGTCAGCAATTTAAAACAATCTAAACTAAATAAAAGCACTTATCTATTAAACGAAGATGATAAAACTAAACTAGAAAAGTATATTGATGAAGTAAAGATAACAAATAAAGATTTTCAAGAAATGAACTTATTATCGGTTACTATTGATAATATTAAAGAGAAGTTAAATAATGATAAGGAAATTATTAAGTTTTATGAGGAAAATAATGCAGCCTTATCTACTAGAAATGGAATGTTAAATAAAAAGCTAGAAGAGAAAGAAAACAGAATTGAAAAGTTAGAAGAAGAAAATTCTAATTTAAGAAACAGTTTAGAATATTTCAAAAGAAAGTTCACAAAATTAATTAAGTTTTTACAAGAAAAGTTATTTGATTGGGGCAAGAAGGAACCTATGTATAATAAAGTCATTGATGATTTATATAATAAAGATATATTAGATGATAATGATATTAGAAGTATAGAAAAAGACGATTATGAGTTATAATCGTCTTTTAAAAATCTTTTGGAGTTATCTACTTTTTGATGAAATGTTCTAAAATTTCATTATTCTATTTATTTTTTATGGATTTAAACACCACTTTTACTATCATTTATTTTTTCTATATTCGAGTGTCCAAAATCCAAAGACGGTATCTTTTCTACCAATTTGTCCCATTTGAGGATCATCTAGCACATTATATTTTATTACTTTATAACCCAATCCATAGTATTCTACTGTTCCACCATCTTTTAATTTAAAAACTGGTATAGCAAATATAGGTTTTTTATTGTATTTTGATAAAGTAAAATCAGTAATAATAAATGCTAACCATATGACAATAAATACGACTATTATCATTATTATTTTTTTCTTTCTCTTCAGTTTGAATCACTCTCCTACTAATATTAACGAATTTCTTCTAAATGTTCCATTACATAAAGTAAACCATCTGATGATTTTACTTGTATCAATACTGCTTGATAAAGAGTATTAGTTTCAACATCGTAATAAGGTGTTTCAAGTTCTACTTTAAAACTTGAATCCTTGTATTTTAATTTTGCTTTTGTCATTGCATTATTCAATGTTGTTTTTGCGATTGAACTAGTAGCTTTTGATGATGTAGAATTAATATTAGATTTAATCTTTCCTACACCAACATTGGTATTATAATGTAATCTAACTTCTCCATTTTTATCAACTACAACAGTATAACTTGCATTAGTTCTAACACCATTAACATATAAAATATAATCAATATATTTTTCTTCAACACCATTTATTTCAACTTTATATTCATCAGAATTGAAATCTTTACTAATTTTACTCTTTATAAATTCTTCCGAAATAAGTTTTGCATTTTCATCAGTAATTATATTTTCCTTCATAGTAACAAAAACTACTTGACTTTATATAGTTGGTCTTTCTTTTAATCTCCTCATCAAATTCAAGTTCATTTTTTGTTATTTCCAATTTCATAACTTTCCTCCTTTACAACAAAAAAATTCAACTCGTTATAAGTTGAATCTTATCTTTAAGTCGAAAAGTTCGACATTTTTGCTAATGGAGCGTTGACTTGTCTTATTCACGAAAAGATGATGGAGCGTATGAAAATCCTCAACCTATCGATTTTTCGGAATTTACCGATTTATCAAAAACAACTGATCATACCTATATATTAGATTTTGGTGAATTAAGTATCTTCAAAAGAGTATAACTTGATAGTTGATGATCCTAAATCAATATAAAAATGTGTCATATATATTTCCTTCCTTTAAATAATATTTTAACATATAGTAATAGTTTTATGTTAAAATATGTTTAGTGATAGTATGAAAAAAACAAAGATTATAGTTAACTTATTATTGATGATTTTTATTATAGGTTTAATTTTTTCTGTATATAAGATTATTACTTGGCAAAAAGATAATAAAGCAATTAACAGACAATTAGAAAATATCAATAAATCAGTTAAAATAAATGAAGTAGAAGATAATAATAATGCGGAGATTATTGAGCAACAAGAAGAAATACCTAAATCAAATCCTTATTGGGATTATATTAAAATGAATTTAATAGATGTTGATTTTAACGAACTTAAAAAAACTAATAAAGAAGTAAAAGGATGGATACAAGTAAATGGTACTAATATCAATTATCCTTTTGTTCAAACTACAAATAATGAATACTATTTAACCAGGGCATTTAATAAGTCATATAATGATGCCGGTTGGATATTTTTAGATTATCGAAATAATATTGAAACATTAGATAAAAATACGATTATATACGGACATAGTAGATTAGACCAAACTATGTTTGGTACTTTAAAAAATATTACAAAAAATAATTGGTATAATGATTCTAATAACTATATTATTAAATTATCTACACAAGCCCATAATACTTTATGGCAAGTATTTAGTGTTTATATTATTGAGACAACCAGTGATTATTTAAAAATTTCCTTTGACAGTGGTACAGAATTCTTAAATTTTGCTAAAATGCTTATGAACAGAAGTAAATTTGATTTTAATACTAGTATTAATGAAAATGATAGAATTGTTACTTTATCTACTTGTTATAATGATAATAAGAAAGTTGTAATGCATGCTAAACTAATTAAAATAGAAAATAAAAATACCTGAAATAATATATTATTTCAGGTATTTTTCTGCCAATAATTTTTACTTTTTCTAACTTCTTAGGATTATTGCCCATCACTACCATGACTTTTGTTGTTCAAAAAATTATTGATATATTATTAAAAAATATTAATGATCAAAATGAGAATGACCTTTAATCCCATATTTATTGGTAATAGGGTCTTTGAATATTTCTGTTTTAATAGGCAGTAAAGTTGCACTCATATATATACCAAATATAACAAAGATACCAATACATGATAAATATTGATAAATAAAATCTAAACCTTGTAAATTAATAAAATATTTAAATAATATTTGGCTGATTACAATTGATAGATAAAAAATTATAATATCAATAAATAAAATATGTTTTTTGATCATCAAAGTATAAAGATAATAAATTAGGGGAATGAAGATTATTACAGATATTAAACTGATAAATTTTGCTATAAAGTAATTAGGGTTACCACCGTATTCAAATCCATCATATATTGCCCATAAAAAGGTTGGGGTTAAAGCTATTTTGATATGCTCCCATAAACTTTCGTTTACGGCAGCAAACAAAGCAACTACCTTATTATGATTGCTAAACTCATATAAGAAATGTCCAATAGTTCCAATTACTGAAATAACTATAATATTTAATATCATTTTATCACCTTCTATTATCATTATATCATATTTTATGTGCTCATTAAGGAATACTATTATAAATAATTGCTAACAGAAATAATATTGTGTAAAGATAAAGGTTTTTTTCTTTAAAATAAAAACATTTTATGATATATCTATTATAGAAGGATGTTTTTAAGTATGGTCATTTATGAATCAAGTAACAAAAAGCAAATAATTTTCATTTTTATTGTATTTGGTGTTCTTTTATTGACTTTTATATTTGTCTATGTTTATGATGCACTTTCAAATAATAAAAAAGATGAAGATGTTCCTAAATTAGTCGATACCGGACTTGATTTACCTAATAATATAAATGACATTGAAGGAGATTATGTGGTTATCGATTGTAATGAAATAGAAATAACTAATGTTACTGATGATTTAAATGATGATAATTTATCAAAATATTCCGCTAAATTTATAGATGTTATAAATGCCATAAGTGTGGTAGATAAAAATTTTGATTCTAAAGATTATAAAGTCTATTATCAAAATAATGATCAGGATAAAGTTGCTTATTTGGAGTTTATATACTATATAGAAGATGAGATAGAAACCAATAAAATATATAGTATAAGTATTCAGAATTCTAACGTTACAAGTATCGTATTAAGTGGTATAAAAAAAGAAAATATTAATAATCTAGCTAATGTAGATCTTAATGTTCTAAATCAAAAAATAAATGATTTTAAAAAAACTAAAGAAGAAATATTATTAGCCAAAGTTCCAACAATGTTTATTTCTAGTAATATTTTAGATAATAAGGGAAATATT
>JAAYPA010000128.1 GCA_012520055.1 Mollicutes bacterium | reverse complement strand
TATCCGTAGCAAGGCTAATCACCTCCGCACGTACTAGGCGCTCATTGGCCCGCTTCTCGGCCTCCTGGGCCTTCTTGTTGGCCTCGGCAAGCTGCTGGTCGAAGTTCTTCTGCGGGTCGGGCTCCAGGCCCAACGCCGCCAGCACCTTACCCGTGATCTCTCCCGGCAAGGTTTGCAGCTGTTGCTCTAGCTCCTTGGCCTTGGTGCGGTACTTGGCCGCTTCTGTGCGGAGCTCCTTAACGTACGTCTCGTCGAAGGTCTTAGGTTCCTGCGGTTCCGGTTCTGGTGTCGGGTCGCCCTGCGGTTCGGGATCGGCGAACAGTTGTAAGTCCATCCATTTATTTTTGAGCATCTGGCTCTTCCTCCTTGGGCTCCTGGCCCGTGTTTTCTGTCATGGAACGAAAAATACCAGGGTTATCCTTAATCACCTGGTATAATGCGGTTTCTAAAATTGTTATGTCTCGGTGCTCCAACCTCAGCTCGTATCGGTAGTCGATCTGCTCCAGAATCTCATGCAACAGCGTACTCTCCTGGTTCTGGACTAGAACGGAATCATCAATCTTTATCGTTAGTGCATTGCCGCAACTGTTTCCCAGCCCCATACCGTCGCGGCAAAAGTTGCTTTCTACCTTGCAACTGTATAGGTGTCCGCCTATCTTTATTGTCTTCGGAATATCCATCTTCAAGATGTCCTCCTTATAGGCGCCTGGCCTATGCTATGTCGGGTATTTCACCCGCTAGGTTCTTAGCCGCTTCCAGCAGCCCCAGGCGCTGAATGTAGCTAAGTCCATCTGTCCAGCTAATTTCAAGGTCGCCATCCTCGGTAACGACAGCTATCATCACCTCCTTAACTTCGTTGTGCATGTATTTGTCCGTCAGCCAGCATATCAACCCTCCCACGCCATCAATTGGGGTCACAGTCGCCATTATCTGGCCCCCTTTATACCGTTTTGAAAGCAGGGAATACTAAACCCCTAGGAGAAGTATTCTCTTAGGGGTGATCTTGTGGAATGGTCTGTTGCACTCGACAAGCTAAGTGTGCATGTCGGCATCAATTTCCGGTGCCGCTTAGTCCACTTGCAGGGGAAAAAGCCCGTCCGTATCCTGCTGGGCCGGGAACATACCCGCCTTTTTATGCAGGAGAAGGGCTGGGATTACATACCAAAAGGCCCTCACGTTTACGGTGCTAAGGGCCGGGAGATACCTATTCTTTTTAACTGTCGGCACATACACGGAATAGCCGTGGAGACTAGTTCAGCTCGGGAATGTACGCCCCAAAACTATGGCGGCAATTCGGATGCCACAGTCCCGCGTCCTTAGCCTCGGCCATGGTCGGGTAGTCCGGTGTTTTTCCGGTCAGGCTCACCACCTGGCCCTGCCACGGCTCGCACTTCTCGCAGGGGTCTGAGTGCGTGCTGATCTGCACTAAGTCCAGTCCGTGCTCCAAGAGCCGGTTAGCTGTGCCTTGTAAGTGGCTTTCCATTGTGCTAGTTCTTGCTACCATATCCGCGTAGGTGCTCATGTTCCACTCGCGGTTTGACTTGTCCACGAATCCCGTTATTCCGCGCTCGGCCAAGCTCTCCCGGAATCTAGCAGCGGCATCTTGCCAGGTCTGGTACCCAGCCACGCTACCGCGTATACTTTCCAGGGCCATCGTGCGGTAGATGTCGGCCTCGCGCCTGCCGATAACCTGCACCACGTCTTGTAGTCGCTGGAAAGCATTGTCGGCCAGCACCTGCACGGCCTGCTGGTGAATAGCACCGAAGCCGGTTAGCACCTTCTCCCCTAGCTGTCTGATTTGCTCGTCGGCAAAGGCTCCCCCTTGCATGTATACCCTGGGGATTGCTTCACCACACCAGGTTTTACTGCCAGTCTCCAGGTCTTGCAAGATTACCCCGACATTGTGGTGCATGGTCTCGAGGTATGCCTTTTCGTTCGGAGTTAGCAAGGCCCGGTTAAGCTCAGTTAAAATCTCCCTCTCAGCCTCGGAGTAAAATATCATCAGCCGCGCCGCCTCATCGTCTGAAAAGCGAATGAGGCGTTTTATGTCTATTGCCACTAGACTTCACCTTCTTCACCCGGTGCCGGTGGTAGCATTATCCTCGGTGGTTCAGCCCGTGCTCCTTCCTGTTCTGCTTTTATGCGCCCAATTTCTTCTTGGAGCGCGTCGCCTTCCAGCCCGTCAAGACGCCTTAAAGCACTCTCAAGGCTGGTCAGTCCAGCGTTATACCTGATGGCCTCGATCTGCGTTATCTCGGTGTCGTCATCGGGCAAGCCATCCTGCCAGTCAATATGCACCTCTTCCAGTTTGACGGCATTAGCCATACCCTGGGCTGCCTCGAGCTCGGAAGTCAACTTCAGCACCCGCTTTAATGCCGGGTCAAACCTTAGCCTAATGCGGTTCGTTTTGGCTAGCGGCGCCATCATCAGCCGTCGAAGCGCGCTGCCACTCTCGGCCAGGCCCGGCTTAAGCTGCCCGAAGGCGGCCGGGGAAGTCTCCGATAAGATATAAAGCTGCTCTAGTAGCAGGTCAATCTGCTTAAAAGCCGCATCTAGCTGGCCATCCCAGGTCACATAGCCCGGCGGCTTCTCTTCTTGCCCCACCGTGAAAAACTTGCCGCCACCTTTGATGCTCCATTCGCCCGTATGCGGGTTTTGCTCCAGGGCCGTCTCAGGCCCGTACATATTGGGATCTGGGTGCTTATCCAGTATCCGGCTGATCTGCGCCAGCCTTACCTCAAGCTCTTGGATGATCGTG
>JAAYPA010000016.1 GCA_012520055.1 Mollicutes bacterium | reverse complement strand
TTTAAACCATTGTATATTTATAATTGGGTGGAGTATATGAAAAAGGGGTCTTTAAAACTAAGTGTACTATTTATAACTTTACTAGTTATAACCATAATATTTAAGGATAAATATATATATTTAGCTCCTGATCTAAATATAAGTATATCCTCTTTTATCTATGCTTTTACTTTTCTAATACCGATAATAATGATTAATAAATCAAAATTAAAAGATGCTAAAAATATTATTAATATTAGTACATTGACGATGTTTTTATTTATAATCCTGATAACTATTTTATGTTCTATTCCAGCTAACTTAGATTCTCAAGAAATTGAACTTTCTCTTAGAACAATATTAGCCCCTAATAAAGCGGCTTGGGGAAATTTTATTATCCATTATCCTGATTTAAATATTCTAGGATTAATAATTGTTTATTATTTTTCTCATTCAATATTAATATCAATATATGAAGCTCTTAATACATATACTAATAAATATTTAAGTTATTCGCTATCACTATTTATAGCTTTTATTATAGATACAATGTTTATGATTCCAATACTAAAAATAACCGATATATACTATGCTAACTTAAATATGTTAGATATTGTTAAATCCTTAACTGCTAACTTTATGGTCGTAATAGTAACATCTTTATTAATGATATTAATATTTTCGATTTATATTTATCCAAAAGAAAAGAAAAATCTTTAAATTCTTCTTTTTTTTAGGTTTTCTTTATTTATAAGAGATACTCGATATGAATCGCTGATTTTAGAAATAGTTTTATTTAAAACAAACTTATCTAAATATTCAGAACTTATAAACTGATCGGTCTTATTCTGATATTTAATATAACATTCACATAATAACCAGCTTATAGCCATATTTACATAATAACTATCACTTTTTAAATTAATACATGTATCTAAAATAAAATTAATATAATCATCATTTAAATACTGGCTTAGCAGTAATATTAATCCAAATCTAATTGGAAATTCTTTTTTACTTAAAAGTAATTTTTTAATATATGGAAAAAATTCTTTCTGATTCTTACCTATTAATTTCATATTAGTTGCTGGAGTATCACATAATGACCAATCCGTTATTTCTTTACTATAGGAAATTAAATATTTTTTTAACATATTTTTATCTTTTAAATAACCTAAAATTAAACCATATACTAAGGTCTCTTCAAAATATTTGCCTTGATAGTATTTTAAGAAACTTTCTAAATCAGTAGTTGATATTTTTTTAGCAATTTTTCTTAATGTAGGAATATTTACTCCTATCATCTCTTTAGAATTCATTATTAATTTTTGTGAAAAATTCTTATATTTTTCATTTCTTAAATTAAATAAATTACTAATAAATTCTTTATATAATTCTTTTGTCCACATTAATCCACCACTCTGAAAGGATTAGTAGCACTGCCATCTCCAACTACTTTGACAGTTGAAGCAAGATTTAATACCGGACGCAAACCTGCTTTTGTACCTAAGTCATAATTTGTATGAAAATATCCGGAACTACTGACACCCCACATATAGGCATATCCATCAGTATACATTTCTGATGGAGTCATAGTCCAAAAGCTATACCCAGTATGTAAATAATTATAAAAGGTTTCTTCCCAAGGTTCTAATCCGGCAAACATTACTTCATCAGCAGTTATTAAACCAATTGGATATGATAAATCCCCATTACCGATTTCGGTATCATTTACCGTAAATCGGTCGTTTTTTTGAGCACATTTAAACGATGGCTCTTCTAAATCATCTAATCGATAATAAGAAGCATAATAAGTTTCTAGACTACCATATCCTGGGTCTATCCCAGAACCGTAAACCTCACTATACAATTGACGATCACTACAAAAAAGATTATCAGCAAGTTTGCTTTCATAAGATGTCCCTAAAATATTTCTTTCATACCATAAATCAAGTTGTCTTTTAGCATAACTAGAAGTTTGATTAGTGACTGCTTGTTCTCTTGAAGTAGATGCTACACCATCGGTTCCACCATACATATATCCTAAATATTTATTATCATTTACATAAGAACCCCATCTGTATGTTACATCAGTTGTGGCTGCTAAATGTCCATAGTTATTAACTTCTCTTTTTTGATTAAATTCTTTTTCTGTACCATTATAAATTATTCTTATAGATCCATCTCCATTTATACGGACTATTTTCCACTGAAAACCGGCAAATAAGATATTATTATTCAAATGATCTTTTGATCCACGATAATAAAAGGATGTTCCATATTCATCTTCTGCAGTATATATACCTGCATCACCAGGGTTTTTTAAACGATTTACCTGCTCAACATAGATATCAAAACCACTGGCAAATTTATTATCTTCCACTGTTTTTATAAAAGTTATCCCTTCACAATCTTCAACTTGATTTTCTTCCCAACAAACATATTTACCTTCTGCATCTTGAGTAATAGCATTGTCGAAAGTATAGTTTATCAAATCAAAAGTTCCGGTGTTTTTATTAAAAATATAATCGGTCCCTAGGGCCCATTCATCCCCTGAAAAGTATTCACTGATTTCGTCATAATAAACTTCATAAGCCAAATAATAACCTAATGAATCATATTCTCCCTCTTCGGGTGAAATTTCAAAATATGGAACATTTCCTTTTCTTTCAAGAGTAGTTCTTCCCCCACCTTGGGCTAAAATAGCATTCTTTAAAAGAACATATGGATCATTTTTAATTTCAATATGAGCTCTAAAAGTTTTATCCAATTCTGCTATTTGATCATAATCTGTTTCATAAAAATATAATCTTAATTCATAAGTATGTATTTTTTCATTAATTTTTCCAACAAATTTTCCGGTACCTAAGTATTTATCAAAAATATTAATATTTTGTCTTTCGGTAATACTCGGAGCTACTGCTCCATTATTTGAGGTATTAATACTTGTTAAGGTATAACTTAAAGAATCTGTACCAAAAGTATTTTCATCTACTATAAGTAATATTTTATATGATAATTCTGATTCAGTTGTATTTGTTCCTGTTACGGTAAATGTTTTGGTTATGAAGGGTTCTGTTGATGGAGCTATATCTAAAACATTTATTTCTGCACCACCATCATATTCTATTTCCATATATCCGGTAACACCTTGGATAGTTTTATCTGTTTCGACTCCAGATAAGCGAGCAACAAAATATGAATAAGCTATACCAACAAATAAACCAAATATAGCTACAATTACTAATCCGGCCAAGATTTTATTTATAATTCTTAACTTCTTCATAACTGGTACTCCTTATATTCTATTTTTATTATATAATTTTTCCTTTAAATTGGCAATAAAAAAAAGAATGATTATTCATCCTTTTTTGGTTTATCTTCCTTTTTTGGTAAAGCATCTTTACGTGATAAATTTAACCTGCCACGATTATCATAACCGATGGCTTTAACCATAATAGTATCTCCTACTTTAACGACATCAGAAGGTTTATTTACTCTTTCATGAGCTAACTGACTAACGTGTACTAAACCTTCACAGCCATCCCATAATTTTACAAAGCAGCCAAAGTCTTCGACTTTAACAACTTCACCTTCATACATTTCACCCGGAACTACTTCTCTAACAACTTTTTCAATCATTTCGATAGTTTTTTCAATAATTCTATAGTCTGTGTGATATACGATTACTCTCCCATCATCTTCTAGATCAACTTTAACGGCATCTTTATCATTAACTGTTTTAACACCGCTTGCTTCTAAGATAATCTTAGTTATCATCTCACCGCCACGACCTATAACATCTTTAATCTTTTCCGGATCAATAGTTATAGTCTTAATCTTAGGTGCATACTCACTTAATTCTGCTTTTGGTTTATCAATAATATTTGACATAAAATCAAGTATTCTTAAACGACCTTTTTTAGCTTCAGCTAAAGCTTCCTTTAAGATAGCTTTAGTAACACCTTTAATTTTAATATCCATTTGCAGTGCCGTAATACCTTCTTTAGTACCAGCTACTTTAAAATCCATATCTCCCATATGATCTTCAATTCCAGCTATATCGGTTAAAACTGTATACTTCTTACCATTTGTTATTAATCCCATAGCTATTCCTGCTACCGGAGCTTTTATTGGAACACCGGCTGCCATCAAACTTAAACATCCGGCACAAATAGTAGCTTGAGAAGATGATCCATTGCTTTCTAAAATTTCACTTACTACTCTGATTGTATATGGGAATTCTTCTTCACTAGGTAAAACTTGTAATAATGCTTTTTCACCTAGTGCTCCATGACCTATTTCTCTACGGCCCGGAGAACCATATCTTCCGGTTTCACCTACTGAGAAAGGAGGAAAATTATAATGAAGCATAAATCTTTTTGTATCTTCAATTTCCAAACCATCTAAAATTTGATGTTCTCCTAAAGCACCTAATGTTGTTGTAGCTAAAGATTGTGTTTGACCTCTTGTAAATAAAGCTGAACCATGAGTACGAGGTAATAAATCAATACGACCTGATAATTCTCTGATTTCATCAAATTTACGACCATCTGGTCTTACCTTTTTATTGGTAATTAATGCTCTAACTACATCAGCTTCAATATTATTAACTATTTTCTTTACATTTTTAGGTACGGTATCATCATCTGTATATTTTTCGATAAAGTAATTAACCGTCTCTTCTTTCAAATTATCGATTGCTGCATATGATTCTAATTTGTTTTTTATTTGGATTGCCTCTGCCATTTTATCTTCAGCATATTTTTTAACTTCTTTTTCTAATTCTTTCGGAATAGTGGCAAGCTCTACTGCTTGTTTCTCTGTTCCAATTATTTTAATTATTTCTTCTTGGAATTTACATAATTCTTTAATATATTTTTGACCAAATAGTAAAGCATCTAACATTACTGTTTCATTTACTTCTTTAGCACTGGCTTCAATCATACATATATCTTTTTTAGTACCCGCTACCGTAACAGACATTTCACTTTTTTCTAGTTGTTCACTGGTAGGATTAATAATGTATTCTTTACCAATTTTACCTATAACAACACCGGCTACCGGTCCATCAAAAGGAATCTTAGATATTCCTAATGCTAAAGATGACCCAAATAATGCAGTTATCTCCGGAGAATTATCCGGATCAACCGATAATACCGTATTTATAACTTGAACTTCATTTCTAAAATTCTCATCAAACATCGGTCTGATTGGTCTATCAATTAAGCGAGCTGCTAACGTAGCATTTTCACTAGGTCTTCCTTCTCTTTTAATAAATCCTCCGGGGATTTTACCTACTGAATATAATTTTTCATTATAAACTACGGTTAACGGGAAAAAGTCGCCATCAATGGTAGCGTCATTCATAACTGCACATGATAAAACTACGGTATCTCCATATCTTACTAATACAGCTCCATCTGCTTGTTTCGCTACTTCTCCTATTTCAACAATTAATTCACGACCTAAAAAATCAAATTTAAATTCATTCTTTGCCATATATTCACTTCTTTCTTATAATTAAAAAGACACTAAAAAGAGTAGTGCCTATTTTCTTATATTTAATTTTTTAATTAATTCACGATAGCTTACAACGTTATTTTTTATTAAATAATCTAATAAACTACGTCTTTTTCCAACTTTCATTAAAAGTCCTCTTTTACTATGATAATCATGAGTATGAACTTTTAAATGTTCTGTTAGTTCATTAATTTCTTCTGTTAGTATAGCAATTTGGACTTCAGTAGCTCCGCTATCTTTTCCATTTTTACCAAATTCTTTTACTAATTCAGCTTTTCTAGCTTTATTAATAGCCATTAAAACTTTCCTCCTTTATTTTTATATCCGTTAAATCCTAGTTTTGAATTCCGAAGGATGAGTTCAAACCAAGACCAAACTTCTAAATAATTATATTATAATATTACCCAAAAAGCAATAAAAAATAACAATAAAGGAAGATTTTGATAATCTTCCCTCATCTATTTAAACACTATATATAGTGTACATAGTATTTTATGGATAAATTAGATTTTAATATAATTATTTGGCCTATTATCTATTCATTCTCTGAATATTATTTTCTGGTGTCATATCCGGTAGTAAATTCATTATAAGTAGGAGGAGCAATATTTATCTTGGCCTGTTTAATTTTTAGATGCACATCAAAAAAATATCGTAATTTTGTAAACATTACATTATTCATTTTTATATTCACCTATATTTCCATAAAATCTGTTATAAATATTTGATAATTATCTCCACATTCCTTAGTTTCACAATTTTATAATATCATGTTTTATTCTTTGTAAATAGTAATACTGAGCTTACTTTACTTTTCATATTCATATAAAAAAAAGACTTGATTAAACTAACTCAAGTCTTACTTCTAAGGCGTCATCGCCTTTACGTTCTTTTAATTTAATAATTCTTGTATATCCGCCAGCACGATTTTCATACTTAGGTGCAAGTTCATTAAAGATTTTACTGACAAGTTCTTTATCATTATGTAAGAAAGCTAATGCTCTTCTTCTAGCTCCTAAAGATCCATCTTTACCATAAGTAATCATCTTTTCTACGAATTTTCTTACTTCTTTGGCTCTAGCTTCAGTTGTAACAACATATCCGTAATTAATTACGTCTTTGGTAAGTCCAGCTAATATACTTCTTCTAATGCGTGTTTCTCTACCTAATTTACGATATAACATATTTACTTACCTCTTTCCTATTCACGGAACTTTAGTCCCATTTCTTTTACTTTATCAAGTACTTCTTTTAAAGATTTTTTACCTAAGTTACGGATTTTAGTGACTTCAATCTCTCTTTTATCAATAAGATCTTGAACGGTATGAATACCGGCTCTTTTTAAACAGTTATAAGCTCTTACAGAGAACTCAATTTCTTCAATTGGAGTCTCTAATGTCTTAGTTATACTATCTACTTTCTTTTCAGCAATTATACCGGTAATATCAGCGATATTATTTAAATCAGCAACAATTTGTAAATGTTCAATTAAAATTCTTGCAGCTAGTGCCATAGCTTCTTCCGGAGATAATGCTCCATTAGTATATACTTCCACAATTAATTTATCGTAGTTTTCATTATGACCAACACGAGCATCTAATCTTTCATAACTTACTCTTTGAATTGGTGAATATAATGAATCAATTGGAATTATACCTTGTACAGCATCTCCTAATATTTCTTTATTTTCATGAGCATCAACATATCCACGACCGTTACCAACAGTCATTTCCATATTAATACTTCCACCTTTTGCAAGATTACAAATAACTAAGTCAGGATTAATAATTTCGATATCAGGATCTCTTTCAATGTCACCAGCAGTAACTGGTCCTTCTTTTGATGCCGATAATCTAATAACTTTATTATCTTTACTATGATTTTTAATAACAACATTTTTAAGATTTAAAACGATTGTTGTTACATCTTCGATTACTCCGTCAATTTTTTGGAATTCATGTAGAACTCCATCAATTTTAACACTAGTAATAGCAGATCCTGGCATTGAAGATAACATTACTCTTCTTAATGCATTACCAATTGTTGTACCAAAACCTCTTTCTAAAGGTTCTAATTCAAATTTTCCATAATTATTTTTCTCAATATATTCGGTAATTTTATATTCCGGTTTTTCAAAAATCATCTAATAATCCCTCCCTTAATTTCTTGGACGTTTTGGTGGTCTACATCCGTTATGTGGAACAGCTGTTTCATCATTAATAGCTGTTATTTCTAACCCAGCAGTTTGCAGACCTCTAATCGCATTTTCACGACCGCTGCCGATACCTTTAACGAATACTTCAACTTTTCTGACACCTGATTCCATAGCTGATTTGGCAGCTTCTTCAGAAGCAATTCCCGCAGCAAATGGAGTTTTCTTTTTAGACCCCTTATAACCAATTGTTCCGGCAGATGCCCAGCTTATGATATTACCATTTGCATCAGTTATTGAAACGATTGTATTGTTATAGGTTGCATGAATATGTGCTTGTCCTTCAGGGATGTTCTTTTTAACTTTTCTTTTTCTTCTATTATAAGCCATTACTTATCCTCCTATTTACTTACTTTTTTCTTATTAGCGACTACTTTTCCGCGTCCTTTACGAGTACGAGCATTACGACTAGTTCTTTGTCCACGAACAGGAAGACCTTTCTTATGTCTTACTCCTTGGTAGCAGTTAATTTCCATTTTAGTTTTAATGTTCATTTGGATTTCACGTCTTAAGTCACCTTCTGTAAGATGCTTATCAACTTCTTTACGAAGTGCAGCTTCATCTTCAGCAGTTAGGTCATATACTTTTTTATTTGGATCAACTTTAGCATCCTCACAAATTTGTTCAGCTAAAGAACGACCAATCCCAAAAATATAAGTAAGACCGATAACTGTTCTTTTTTCTTTTGGTAATTCAACGTTTTTAATACGAGCCATATTTTATCCTCCTAACCTTGTCTTTGTTTGTGTTTAGGGTTATCACAAATAACCATAATTTTTCCTTTTCTTCTAATAATACGACACTTAGCACAAATTTTCTTTACTGATGGTCTAACTTTCATAATATTCCTCCTATTTTATTTTCTGTATACGATGCGCCCACGTGTTAAATCTTGCGGTGAAAACTCTACAGTAACTCTATCACCTGGTAAGATACGAATATTATGTATTCGAATTTTACCAGAAACGTGAGCTGTTACTACAAAGCCATTTTCTAATTCCACTTTATATACGTCTTTGACAACGTCTATAACTTTGCCATCGACGGTAATAGGTGTTTCCTTAGCCACTTTTTCACTCTCCTGTTAATATTTCATATCCATCTTCAGTAACAACAACTGTATGCTCAAAATGAGCACTATTTTTGTGATCTTTAGTTAAGATCGTCCAGTTATCATTAGAAAAGCAAATATGTCTTGATCCGGCATTAATCATCGGTTCTACCGCTATAACCATTCCGGTTTTTAAAATCATACCTGTATTGTATTTTCCATAGTTTGGTACATCTGGATCTTCATGTAAATCTTTTCCTACTCCGTGACCAACCAGTTCTCTTACAACACTATATTTATGTTTTTTAGCATAACTACTAATTTTTGCTCCGATATTTCCTAAAGGAGCTCCATTTTTTATTTCTGATAAACCTAAATACAACATTTTTTCTGTATGATGAATTAATCTTTCATTTGCTTTAGATACTTTCCCAACGGGATAAGTCCTTGCCGCATCAGAATGATATCCGTCTTTATAGACTCCAATATCAATCGAAACGATATCGCCTTCTTTTAAAATTCTATCACCGGGAATGCCATGAACGATTTCATCATTGACACTTACGCAGATACTGGCAGGAAATCCTTCATAATTTAAGAATGAAGGATTTCCACCATGTTTTCTGATAAATTTTTCTGCTTCTTCATCTAAGTTTTTAGTTGTAACTCCGGGAACTATTAATTTTTTTAAATACTCATGAGTTAAATAATTAATGTGTCCCGCTTCTTTCATTTTGACAATTTCTTCTTTAGACTTAATCATTATTTTATAATTTTCTCGATTTCTGCTGATGTAATCTCAGGCACTACAGGATTATGGATGATGTGTAACATTCCTTTACCTTGATAATAATCTAGAAGTGGGGAAGTATTTTCAACATAAGTTTGATAACGTTTGCGGAATGTTTCTTCAGTATCATCATCGCGACTAATTAAATCTGTGTTGCAATCATCACATTTCCATTCTACCTTTGGTCTGGTTGATTCATTATATTTATGGTATGAACGATTACAATTTGGACAACTTAATCTTCCGGTAGCTCTTCTGGTAGCTTCATCTTCAGGAACATCTAAATAAATAACTACACATTCTCCCTTATTTAATTTATTTAAGAGATTAGCCAAAATATCAGCTTGAGCAATATTTCTTGGATAACCATCAAAAATATAAGGTTCACTTACGGTTGATAATTTATTTTCCAGTAATTTAGTTACGATTTCATCTGAAACTAAAGCTCCAGAATTCATAATTTCGTAAAGTTCTTTTCCAAAATCACTACCACTTGCTACTTCAGCTCTAAGTAAATCTCCGGTTGAAATATGTTCATAACCGAACTTTTTTACTAATAAGTCACTTTGGGTGCCTTTACCGGCAGCTGGTGGTGCTATAAAAATAATATTTTTCATCGTCTTCTCATCCTTCCTTTTCTTCTTCCAGTATAGCTTCTTGATACTATACTACTTTCTAATTGTTTATAGGTTTCAAGCGCAACACCTACAACTATCAATAATCCGGTTCCTCCTAAAGAAGTAATACTGGATAAACTGGTAATCTTTGAAAAAATGATAGGCATAGCAGCTAAAATCATTAAGAATAATGTTCCGACAACCGTAACTCTGGTAATAACAAATTTTAAATGTTTACTGGTTTTTTCACCGGGAGTAACTCCTGGTATATATCCTCTATTTTTATCTAAATTTTCAGCCATTTCATCAGGATTTAATTGTAGTAAGGTATAAAAATAACCGAAAAGAAAGATTAAGAACATATATATTAAGAAACCGGTATAACTGGTATATACAATATATTTATCTACAAATTTATTAAATGCATCATTTTTAATAACTTCACCGATTAATGAAGGTATTCCGATTATTGCTGAAGCAAAAATTACAGGAACAACTCCGGAAGCATTTAATTTAATAGGTATAAATGATTTTTCTCCTCCATATGCACCGGTTGTACGATTAGAATATTGGATAGGAACTCTTCTTTCAGCTCCTTGGGTATAAATAACACCCACAACAATTAATATATAAATTGCTACGAATAAAGCAAAAAGAATAATTCCGGTCCAAGTACTGTATGAAGCACTTAAAACTAATTCTCTAAATGCCGTAATAAACGTATTCGGTAAAGTATTAACAATACCGGCCATAATAATTAATGACATTCCGTTACCTATTCCTTTTCTGGTTATTTCATCACCTAACCATAATAGAAAAGAAGTACCTGCAGTTAAGTATAGAGTTGTTTTAACAATTTCCATACTACCAGCATTATTTAAAAATGCATATGAGAATACATAACCTTGAATAATTGCAAATAGAATTCCTAAATAACGATTAATTCGATTAAGCTTTTGTTGTCCTGTGGCTCCTTGTTCCTTTAATTCTTTAAAGTAAGGAATAATATCCATTTGAAATAATTGAGTTATAATTGTTGCCGAAATATATGGCATAACACCTAACGCAAAAATGGAAAAATTCTTTAAACTCCCACCACTCATAAGATTTAAAAGTTCAAGAAAGCCTATATTTTTGGTAATACTTTTAGCTCCGGGAACAATAATATTTGTTCCTAAAGCATATATTGCCAAACAAACTAAGGTAAATAGGATTCTTTTGCGTAAATCTTTATTTGTAGGACTAAATAATCCTTTAAGATTGGCAAACACCTAAATCACCTCAGCAGTTCCGCCAGCACTTTCAATTTTTGTTACAGCTTTAGATGAGAATCTATGAGCTTTAATTGTTAATTTTTTAGTTAATTCACCATTACCTAGAACTTTAATTCCTGATAATTCTTTTTTAACTAATCCTTTTTCTTTTAAAATTTCCGGAGTAATAACATCTCCATCACCAAAAACATTTAAATCAGCTAAATTAATTACAGCAAATTCAGTTTTAAAGCGATTATTATTGAACCCTCTTTTTGGTAAACGACGGAACAAAGTACTTTGTCCACCTTGGAACCATGGAGAAATGCTAGAACCACTACGAGCTTTTTGACCTTTATGTCCACGACCTGATGTTTTACCTAATCCGGAACCCGGACCACGACCAACTCTTTTTCTTACTTTTGTTTCGGGACTAGAGACTAATTCATGTAATTTCATTCTATAATTCCTCCTTAGTCTTACCACGTAATTCAGCAATGTGTTCTGCAGTACGTTGTGATTTCAATGCTTCAAGTGTAGCTTTAGCAACATTAACTTGAGTATTTGATCCTAAAGATTTAGTAACGATATCTTTAATTCCGGCTAGTTCAACAACAGCACGAACGGCACCACCCGCAATAACACCGGTACCTGGTTTAGCTGGTTTAATTAAAACTGTAGCACGACCACATTTACCAATTGCTTCATGAGGAATAGTACGACCTTCAACTAATGGAATTTTAATTAAGTTTTTGTTTGCTGCTTGAATACCTTTTTTAATAGCTTCTGGAACTTCGTTAGCTTTACCTCTACCGATACCTACTAAACCTTTTCCATCTCCAACAACCATTGTTGCTGAAAATCTAAAATTACGTCCACCTTTAGTAACTTTAGTTACACGAGAAATGGAAACTACTTTTTCTTCTAGAAGTTTTTTCTTAGGTTCAAAACTTTTCTTAAACTCTCTCTTTTGAGTTGTTTTAATTTGTTTTTCTTGATTTTCCATATTTCCTCCCACTAAAATTCTAATCCGTTTTCACGAGCTGCCTCAGCAAGTGCGGCAACACGTCCGTGATATAGGTATCCACCACGATCAAATACAATTTTTTTAATCTTTGCTTTAATAGCTTTTTTAGCAATATCAGCACCAACTA
>JAAYPA010000087.1 GCA_012520055.1 Mollicutes bacterium | reverse complement strand
TTTTCAGTCTTAGGAATATAAAATCTAATATAACTTTATATTCATTTATATAACTAAGATATTTTATTGGTAAACTTGCTAAATTGAGAGAAAAAGGATTAATAGAAGTACCGTTACCGTATATTTTACCAGATAAAGGAAAAATTATTTTTGCTAAAATAGAAGAGTTAGGATATAAACCTCTTGAAGAAGAAATAGATGAAGTTTTAGGTTATTTGGCAGACAAATTTGGTTCTTATTCAAATGAAGAAGAAAAGATTAAGTTTAATAAATCAGTAAAAATTTTAATAAATATGACAGATGAAGAATTTAAAAATATAGATAATGAAAAATAATGCGACACTATCCCAACTGGTAGAGGAGTTTGCCTTAGAAGCAAAATAGTGAAGGTTCGAATCCTTCGTGTCGTACTTTAAAGGAAGAGTTTATGATATCAAAAAAGAAAGATGGTAAAAGTTATTAAGCCAGTTTCGTATAATGGTAGTACACGACTCTTGTAAAGTCGATGGTGAGAGTTCAAATCTCTTGGCTGGCTCCATTTTTACAAAAGATAGTATTGATATCACATCACCTTTCGGCTACGGAGCGAGTGATGGCTATGAACCATTGTGTAATAGACGTATTACAACAAAAAGGACTAAGTGCCTACGAGCCAATTTTGATCAAATCATGTCTCGCTATACTATCTTTTTCCTTTATAAATAGGAGTTAAAATAAATATTTTGTATATCAGAATGTTATTTCTATAGATATTTTAACTTCTGATACTTCAATAGAGATTTCTGATTCTATAGCAGAGTAGCATAACGGTAAATGCATTCGAATCATAATCGAATAGATGAAGTTTCGATTACTTCCTCTGCTAATTTTTAATTTTGTGTAATAATTCGTACTTCTTTTATAAATACTTATAAAGTATTTAGGAGTACGAATTATGAAATGTAAAAAATGTGGTAAAGAATTTACAGGGAAATATTCTAAATGGTCAAGTGGTGACTTTTGTAGTAGAAGTTGTGCAAATTCTTATTCTCGTAGTTTTAGTAAAGAATCTAAAATAGTAAAATGTCTTATATGTGGAAGAGAAATAGAAGTTGGTAGAAGAGCACCACAGAAGAATTGTTTATGTAAAGAATGTAAATATAATAAAAAAAATAAAAAATGTAAATATTGTGGAGAATATATTTGTAAAAGAAAAGATATATGTAAAAAATATAGAATTTTTCCAACATTAATTAAATATTTTGGTATGGATAAAAGTAAATTTGGTTCAGTTGATATTTATAAAGAATATGAAAGAATTAAGAATATAATTGAAGAAGAATATGTTATAAATAAAAAAAGTTCTGTTGAATTAGGTGAAATGTATAATTTTAATTATGTTAGAAATTTTAATAAAATATTAAATATATTAGATATTAAAATGAGAAATTTGAGTGATGCTACTAAAAATGCTTGGTTTTTTGGTAAACTTGAAAATAAAGAAAAATATAATCAATATAAATGTGGTTGGCATATAACATGGAATAATAAAAAAGTATTTTATAGAAGTTCCTATGAGTTAGATTATTGTAAAGAATTAGATGAAAAGAAAATTGATTATGAAATGGAAACTTTAAGATTTTGGTATTGGGATTCTCAAAAACAAAAACAAAGAGTAGCAATTCCTGATTTTTATATACCATCTGAAAATATGATTGTAGAAATTAAAAGTGATTGGACTTATGATGAGCAGAATATGAATGATAAAATTAAAGAATATAAACAACATGGTTATAAAGTCAAGTTAATATTAGAACATAAAGAGTTGTTTTAAGTATATAATTTGTAGTCTTTTGTTTATTCAACATTTTTAAAATAAATATCTTGACAAAAATAAAAAAAGATAGTATCTTAAATAAGAAATAATTTGAAGGATGATTACAGCAAAAATAAAAAACATCAGACTGCTAATCTGAAACGTTAAAATATCATCCTGTAAATTTTAATTAAAACGTTCCACTCTTTTGGTTTGTTAAAAGATGATAACTCTTTAACATAATCTCAGAAAGGGCACTGGCAAGCACTTAATGTGGGCGGTTGGTGGATTCGTTCAGGAACGCAATTTTTGCCCCTGTAGCACAGTGGATAGTGCAATAGACTTCTAATCTTTTGACAGTGGTTCGATTCCACTCAGGGGTTTTTTAATTGA
>JAAYPA010000086.1 GCA_012520055.1 Mollicutes bacterium | reverse complement strand
TTGTAATTGTTGACTTAGCAAGTAAACTTCTGTGTAATATTCGTACATTCTTATAATTGAATATAGTTACACGCCTAAGCCTGTAGGTTTAACCTCTCACTAATGCAAAAAATCGAATTCGGTTAAATTAAAAACTTCTTTTTAATATCTCTTTTTCATCTTCATTTAATATATTATTTCTTCTATTCTTTAATTTTTCTTTCAATTCGTCTTCTGTTTCTATTAAAATTTCTACATACATATTAAACGTTACTACATCTTTTTTGATGAATTTGTTATCTCTATATCTGACTGCAAATACTTCTTCTTCTGACTTTGTTAGATATTTTTTCAATTCTTTTAGTTCCTGTTTTTCTCTTTCTTTTCTTTCTGCTTCTTCTTGCTCTTCTTCTTTTCTTTTTTTCTTTTGTTCTTCTATTTTTTTCAATATCTCTTTTTCTATATTTTTCTTTTTAACTTCTTTATAAGAAAATTTAATTAAAATTTCATTTCTTTTTTTTTCAATATTCAATAATTTAATTCCAACTTTTGATAACTCTTTATTATCTAAATTTAAAATTCTTTTGTTTATAGTGCCTTCTTGATAAGTTGGCTTAATTCCTAAAACTTCCTTAAATTTGGTATAGTTTTCTTTATAAAGTCCTTTGCTATTTTTTTTACTCGCCATCAATAAAGAGTATAGTCTTTTGTTATATTTTCCCTTTATTTTTAAAATATCTGCTTGTTTTAGAAGCAAAATATTTTGTTTTGTTTTAAAATTTTCTTCAACTGATTTAATCATTTCTAAGTTTATTATATTTTTGATGTCTGTTCTATTGTAGATATACTTTTGATATAGTTGCGGTATTTCAATCGTTAAATCTTCATCTTCTTGTCTGATAATAAAAATACTTCCTGATAATTTAATATTCTCCTTAATTTTAAAAGTTCCTGATTGTGTTAATAAATCTATTAAATTGTTAATTTCAGTTGAAATGTAGCTATTTTTATCTCTTCCTATCATTTCCCATAGTTCTATTTTTTTCAATCGTAAAAGTTCAAAATTTTCAAGTTTGTTATAGCGTTTGACTATGCCATAAAAAACATTTAAAAGCTGTTCGCTCGAAAAATTTATAATACTTCTATTAATTTCTCTGTGGATTGTTATATCATACCCCAAAATTATCACTCCTTTTTAAAATATAACTATAGTTTACAACACCTTACGTGTAAAGTCAATTACATTTTTAAAAGAAATGTAACTTTTTACCATTGTATATGTAACACTTTACCATTGTATATGTAATTTTTGTACCATTGTATATGTAACACTTTACCATTGTATATGTAATCTTAAAGTTCATTTTTGTTATATTTTTCAGTACTTTGCGAGTAGTAGTATACTTATATACTATTATATATACTTATATAGAGAAAATAACTTTTGAATAAATATAAAACATACTTTTCTGTCTATGCTATCTTGTTTAGATTGTCTAATATACTAATAGAGTTAATATTATACTTTTTTAATATATTAGCTTTTGCATTTTCAAGATATTCATAGTGTTTTTTTATTTTCCTATCATTTCCCTTGTATGCTCTTCTTATACCTACTTTGACTTTTTCCATATCGCAATAATGGTCTTGCAATTCTGCCTCATAGAATTTGATATATACTTCATCTTCTGT
>JAAYPA010000015.1 GCA_012520055.1 Mollicutes bacterium | reverse complement strand
TCTAAATAAAAGGAGATGAAAAAATGATTGATATTAAATTGATCAGAGAAAACAAAGAATTAGTTAAAGAAAATATCCGTAAAAAGTTTCAAGATGAGAAATTGCCACTAGTAGATGAAATTTATGATATGGATATTAAATATCGTAATTCTAAATTAAAAGGGGATAATTTACGTAGTGAAAAAAATAATATAAGTACAAAAATAGGAAACTTAATAAGAAAAAATAAACAAGAAGAAGTAGCTGAAATAAAAAAAGAAATTGAAAAAATCAATGAAGAAATTGCTCAGTTAGAAAAAGAGGAAGAAGAATTAGCTAAAACTATTAAAGAAAAAATGATGCAAATTCCCCAAATTATTGATGAAAGTGTTCCAGTAGGAAAAGACGATACTGAAAATGTTGAAGTAGAAAAATATGGTGAACCCTATGCTCCTAAATATGAAATACCTTATCATGCTGATATTTTAAATAACATCAATGGACTTGATAAAGAGTCTGCTAGTCGCACTAGTGGTAATGGCTTTTATTATTTATTAGGTGATGCAGCAAGACTTCATTCTGCTTTGTTATGCTATGCTAGAGATTTTATGATCAATAAAGGATTTACGTATGCTATTCCACCATTTATGATTAGATCTGATGTCGTAAGTGGTGTTATGTCTTTCAAAGAAATGGGAGACATGATGTATAAAATTGAAGGGGAAGATTTATATTTAATCGGAACCAGTGAGCATTCTATGATTGGTAAATTTAAAGATCAAATTATTAAAGAGGAAGAATTACCAATTGCTATGACTTCTTATTCACCGTGTTTTAGAAAAGAAGTAGGAGCTCATGGTATTGAAGAACGAGGAATATATCGTGTTCATCAATTTGAAAAACAAGAAATGATTGTATTATGTAAAGAAGAAGATCATTTAGATTGGTATAATAAAATGTGGAGTTATACTGTAGAGTTCTTTAGAAGTTTAAATATTCCGGTCAGGACTTTAGAATGTTGTTCAGGAGATTTAGCTGATCTTAAAGTTAAATCATGTGATGTCGAAGCTTGGAGCCCACGTCAACAAAAATATTTCGAAGTAGGTTCATGTTCTACTTTAGGTGATGCTCAAGCTAGAAGGCTTGCAATTAGAAGTAAAGGTGAATCTGGTACTAAATATGTTTATACTTTAAATAATACTGTTTTAGCTACTCCAAGAGGATTAATAGCTTTACTTGAAAATAATTATAATGAAGATGGAAGTATTAGTATTCCTGAAGCTTTAAGGCCATATATGGGTGGTAAAGAAATAATTAAATAAAGCTCTTTATAGGGTTTACTTGGAAATATTTCTGATATATTTTCTACTAGATAACCCATTTAAATCGATTAAAAAATGTTGTATTTTGACTAATAAGGAAATATAATTAAATTAGAAAGAGGTGTTATGGTGAAAAAAGTACTCAAAACTTATAAATCAACATTGATTTTATTAGGTGCAATTATTATTGGTGGAATAATAGGGGCTATATTTAAAGAAGATGCTTTAGTATTAAAACCACTTGGAGATATTTTCATAAATTTATTATTTATTGTAATTGTACCCCTTATATTTTTAACAATTACAGCGGGAATAATTAAAATGTCTAATCCGAAAAGATTAGGTAAAATAATGGGAAGGATAATATTTGTATTTGCAATTACTTCAGTAATAGCAGTCCTTTTTGGAATAATCGGAACTTATTCTACTAAATTGGTTAAGTCAAAAGATTCTGTAGCTATTAAAGAACTATTTGATCAAAGTATTGAAGCAGACAAAGATTTATCTATTTTAGAAAGAACGGCTTCACTTCTTACTGTAAGTGATTTTCCATTATTATTAAGTAAGAGTAATATAATTGCTTTATTAGTATTTTCAATTATCTTTGGTTTTGCAATTAGAATGGCAAAAGAAAAAGGCGAAAAAGTAAAGGAATTAATTTTAAGCCTTAATGATGTAATATTAAATGTTGTTAATATTATTATGTATTATGCTCCAATCGGTTTAGGTTGTTATTTTGCGGCATTAATCGGTACTTATGGAAATTCAATCGTTAGTGGTTTCTTAAAAACATTTATTATTTATACAGTTACGTGTGTGTTTGTATATGTAGTTGTATATTCTATTTATGCTTTAATTACAGGTGGTAAAGAAGGATTAAAAGATTATTGGAAGAATATATTTACACCAACAGTAACAGCACTGGCAACATGTTCATCAGCAGCTTGTATTCCGGTAAATATTACAGCTATTAAAGATATGGGAATATCTGAAGATATTGCTGAAACTACGGTACCAATTGGAACAACTTTCCATAAAGAAGGTTCGGCGATAGGTAGTGTTTTCAAAATTATGTTCTTAGCATATTTATTTGAAGTAAGTCCAAGCATATGGACAGTTATTGGAGTTTCTTTAGTAGCTACTTTATTAGTATCAGCTATTCCGATTGGGGGCGGTACTATTTCTGAAATGATGATATTATCAATGATGGCTTATCCAGTTTCAGCCTTACCAATTTTAACAATTATTGCTACTATTATTGATGCTCCTGCAACTGTCTTAAATGTTGTGGGTGATACATCTTCAGCTATGTTAATAGCCAGGAATATTGATGGAAAGGATTTCCTTAAAAAGAAAAAGAAATAAAGAACTGATTTGATAAATTTATACATGAAATAAAAGTTCTAACTATGACTGCAGCGATAGTTAATTGCTGTAGTTTTTAGTTTATTTTTAATTTTTATGGTATTATTATGAAAGGTGATAAAATGTATAAAAATAAAAAAATATTTATTTTAGGAATGGCTCGTTCCGGGTATGAAGCAGCTAAATTCTTAAGTAGTAAAAACTGTGAAATATTAATAACAGATGCGAAAGAAAAAGATACTGAAAAAATTAATGAATTAGAATCTTTAGGTATAAAAGTAATTATTACCGAAAATCAATTAGAATTATTAGATGATAGTTTTGATGTGATTATTAAAAATCCCGGAGTACCTATTGATGTTCCTGTAGTATTAAAAGCTAAAGAATTAAATATTCCGGTCATTAATGAAGTAGAACTAGCTTATTATTATTTACCTGAGGATGTTAAAATTATAGGTATTACTGGTTCTAATGGTAAGACAACAACGACAACTTTAACTTATGAAATATTAAAGAAAGCAGGCTTTCCAGTTCATTTAGGTGGTAATATTGGCATACCGGCGTGTAAATTGTTAGATGATATAAAAGAAAATGATTATTTAGTTATTGAGATATCTTCTCATCAGTTATATGATTTTAAAGATTTTAAAACTGATATTAGTATTCTAACTAATGTGGTAGAAACCCATTTAGAACATTTCTATACTTTCGATAATTATAAAAATAGTAAGAAAAAAATATTTAATGGACATACGAAAGATGATTTAGCAATTATCAATAATGGAAATGAATGTAGTTTAGAATCAACGAAAGATATATTATCAAATAAGATTACTTTTTCAGCTTTAGTAAATGCTGATATTTGTTTAAAAGATAAAGCTATCTATTATTACGATGAAAAAATCATCGATGTCGATGATATTAAAATTAAAGGTAATCATAACTATGAAAACATTATGTGTGCTATTTCAGTAGCTAAACATTATGGTGTTGCCAATAATGTGATTATCGAAGTTTTAAAAGAATTTCCAGGTGTAGAACATCGTATTGAATATGTTGGTGAAATAAATAAACGTAAGTTTTATAATGATTCTAAATCTACTAATTTATTAGCTACCAAAATAGCTTTATCTTCTTTTACTGATCCAACTATTATTTTATTGGGTGGCCTTGATCGTAATCAGCCTCTAGAAGAATTAATTCCTTATATGAAACATATTAAAAAAATAATATGTTATGGTCAAATTAAAGATAGAGTAAAAGAATTTGCCAATCAAAACAATCTTGATTGTGATGTTACCGAAAACTTAGAAGAAGCAACAAATAAAGCTTATGAATCATCTTCTGAAGAGGATATTATTTTACTATCTCCCGCTTGTGCATCGTGGGATCAATTTAAAGATTATGAAGAAAGAGGAAAAAAATTTAAAAGAATAGTTCAAACTTTAAAATAGTTTGAACTTTTTTTATATCTAGGCCATATCCTATTAATAGGTGATGATAATGAATGATGAGATTTTTAAAAAAGTTGAAAATAAAACGAAAGTAGATAAGGCAACAATTATTGATATGGCTAAAATGGTCAGTGATAATGGTCTTAAAGATGAAAAAACTTTAAGAACAGTTATTGCTAAATTATCGGAAATGACCGGTAAAGAAGTTTCTCCAGAAATGGAAGAAAAAATAATTAATACAATCGTAGAAGATAAAGTTCCTAAAGACATAGAAAATATGTTTTAAAAATGCTATAATAATTATGGTGGTATAATTTGAATTTAGCCGAATTAGTTGAAAAAATTAAATATCATTATACGCGTTATTTAACAGGATTAGATTTATCTATTTTAGATAATAACCCTACAGAAGATGAAGTTAGAGATATTGTAAATAAAATCTGGAATCAATATTTAACTGATCCTTTGCATCATAACGATAAAGATTTTCGTTATTTAGTTGAACAAAGTAGTATTATAGATTTAGGATTGGTTAATCTAAAAGATTTATTACTTGAAAAAGAGACCCATTTTTTCAAAATTTTATCTAATGAAAATATTTCTTTTGAAAAAGTTGGCCGAGTAGGGTTCATTATTAAAGCAGACTGGTTAAATTCAAATAAAATATTATTACCAGATGATTTAATAAATGGTGTTTTTGTGCGTACAAAATATTTACCTACAGCAACATTTTGTATTAATATTGGTGAAGGTAAGATTAGTGCAGAATATGATTTAGCTGATATTGTTAGTCAAGAGAATAATATTCCTTTTGTAGATTTAAATTTAAGAAAATTTAAACCAAATTATGAATTAGGAATTGGAGATAAACACCACATTATTAATGGTATTGTTTCTTATTATCTTGATGTTAGAAATAAATTATTGAATATGGAAGAACATGAAAGATTACGAAAGTTATATGGCTTATATATTATTAAAAGATATAATAAATTAATTATTGATGGTACATTTAATATTGATGAATTTATCGAAGAAATGTCAAACTATATCGATACACATGAAAATAATCATTATGTAAATTCCCAAAAGAAAAGCAAATAAGAGTATTATTTGTTTTTTTTATTCATACATTTAAGAAGAAAACATAAATTTTATAATGAAAGGGAAGAATATATGGAAAAGAAAGAGATAATCAGTAGCATCTCGGCATGGGGACAAGGGGAAATATATTTAGGTGTTGTTGGGGCAGTCCGTACCGGAAAATCGACATTTATAAAAAAAGTAATAGAAACATTAGTTATTCCTAATATAGAGAACGAACAAGATAAAAAAAGATGTTTAGATGAAATGCCGCAAAGTGCTCCGGGTAAAACTATTATGACAACCGAACCAAAATTTGTTCCTTCAAGTGGTGCTACCATAAAAATTGATGAATTTACGACTAACATTAAATTAATTGATTGTGTTGGTTACGTAATTAAATCAGCTTCAGGATATGAAGATGATATAGGTAATCCACGATTAGTTAAAACACCATGGTATAGCGAGGAAATACCATTTATCGAAGCAGCTGAGATTGGTACGGAAAAAGTTATTCGTGATCATTCGACTATCGGGATTGTTGTAACTACTGATGGTTCAATCAGTGAATTTACTCGTGGCGAATATTTGGATGCTGAAGAAAAAGTTATTACGGAACTTAAAGCTATTAACAAGCCATTTATAATTATCTTAAATACTAAAAATCCATCAAATGAGGAAACTATTAGACTTGCTAAAAATTTAACTGACAACTATGATGTTCCAGTAATGCCCATTAATGTAGAATCAATGAATGAAAAAGAAATGTATGATATCTTAAAGACAGCACTTTATGAATTCCCAGTCTTAAATATCGAAATTAAAGTTCCAGAATGGGTCCATATCTTAAATAATGATCATGATGTTAAAAAACACTATTTAGAAAAAATTAAAGAAAGCATGATGAGTGTATCGAAATTAAAAGATGTTGATAAAATTATAAATTATTTTCAAAATAGTGAATATATTAGTAAAGCTTATATTTCCAATGTTGATACATCTACCGGAATGGTTACTCTAAATTTAAATAGTAGCGATGAATTATATAACAAGGTTTTAAGAGAAGTTATGGGTGGTATATCAATTACCAAAGGAAGTTTATTAAAAGTATTTGCTGAATATGCTGAAAATAAAGAAGAAACCAATACATTAAAGCAAGCTTTAAAAATGGTCAAAACAACTGGATATGGAATTGTTTATCCAACTCTTAAGGATATGAGATTATCATCTCCAGAGATTGTTAAACAAGGGTCTCGTTATGGCGTTAAGTTAAAAGCAGTAGCATCTTCAATTCACCTAATGAAAGTCGATGTAGAATCAACTTTTGAGCCAATAATAGGTACAGAACTTCAAAGTAAAGAACTTATTAACTATATTATGAAAGATTATGAAAGTGATCCAGAAAGTATTTGGAAAAGTGAAATATTTGGTCGTAGTCTAGATACTATAGTTAAAGAAGGCATCCAAGCTAAGTTATCAATGATGCCTGAATCAACCAGGTTTAAATTATCTAATACTGTTACTAAAATTGTTAATAAAGGAAGCAGTAATTTAATAGCAATTGTACTATAAGTATTTACAGTTAATAGTCATTTTTATCAGTCATTGTCAATAAAAAACGCAATATTGTGAAAAAAGTTGCGTTTTTTTATTGCATTTTGTTTTATTTAATGCTAATTTATACTTGTAGGGCAGTTAGCCTTATAAAATCTAGAAAATGGGAGGTAATCGTTATGTCAAAATTAGAATTAGTTGAATTTATTGCAAAAGCTGCAAACTTAACAAAAGCTGATGCTGCTCGTGCACTAGATGCAACAATCGATGGCATTACTGCTGGATTAAAAAAAGAAGGAAAGGTTGCTTTAGTTGGCTTTGGAACATTCACTGCTAAAAAACGTGCAGCTAGAGAAGGAATCAATCCTTTAACTAAAACTAAAATTCAAATTCCTGCAAAAGTTGCAGCATCATTTAAAGCTGGAAGCAAACTAAAAGACGCTTTAAACTAATTTAACGATTATGAAAAAGAAGCTACGAGCTTCTTTTTTATTGTATATAATTTAAAAAAAGTTTACTTTAATTAATTAGGCTGTTTTTTTTAGATATTAATTGACATTTATAATATTTTACGTTAAAATAAATTTATCGCCAAAAGGGGTTAAATATGAACCATTACTTTACAGATAACGATAACTTAAGAAGTAAACTTCGTACTGTACTATATTCTTATCAAAATCATAAATTTTCGTTTTATACAGACATAGGTGTTTTTTCTAAAGCTAAAATAGACGAAGGTAGCAAAACTTTAGTAGAAACATATTTTATTCATGGTAGGAAAAATATCAAAGTATTAGATGCCGGATGTGGATATGGATTTGTTGGTATAACGTTAACCAAAATAATGAATTGTGATGTTGATTTTATTGATATAAGCAAACGGGCGGTTCATTTATGTAAGATGAATTTAAAAGAAAATAAAGTAACCGGTAATGTGTTAATAAGTAATGTTTATGAAAATGTTAAAGATAAATATGACTTAATAATAGTTAATCCTCCCATTAAAGCGGGAAAACAAGTATACTTAAGTTTTATTAATGAAGCTTTTAATCATTTAAATGATGATGGGGAACTTTGGTTTGTCATGAGGACTAATCATGGTGTTAAGACAGTATATAAAAATTTAACTAAAACATATAAAGCAGAGATTTTGGAAAAAAATAGAGGATTTTATGTAGTTTTTTGTAAAAATCAGTTGACACATTAAGTTTAAATTGTTAAAATCTTAGTTTGTAGCCGTATCTTTTCTTATTAGGTACGTACGTATAAAAAATATTGTTTGGGGTGAAAGATTTAGTGGCAAAAGTACAAAAATTCGGTGATCATAGAGAAAGAATTTCTTTTTCAAAAATCACCAACACCTTAGAGTTAACAGATTTATTAGAAGTCCAAAAAAAATCGTACCAATGGTTTTTAGAACAGGGAATTAAAGAAGTTTTTGATGACTTATTTCCGGTAGAGAGTTTCACAGGTAATATATCGCTTGAATTTGGCGATTATTCTTTTGATACCCCTCGTTATGGTACTAAGGAAGCTAAAGAACGAATGGTAACTTATTCAGCACCATTAAAAGTTCAAGCTAGAGTATATATTCACGAAACCGGTGAAGTTAAAGAACAAGAAGTTTTCTTAGGAGATATACCTTTAATGACTGAAGCTGGTACCTTCATAATTAATGGTGTAGAAAGAGTTATTGTTTCACAATTAGTTAGAAGTCCATCTATTTATTTTAAAAGAGAAATAGATAAGAATGGTCGTCCAGTTATCACAGGTGAAGTCATACCTAATAAGGGAACTTGGTTAGAATATGAATTAGATGCCAGAGATGTAGTATATGTTCGTATTGATCGTACAAGGAAAGTACCTATTACGACTCTTTTACGTGCCATTGGACTTTCTTCCAATGAAGCTATTACTGAAGTATTTGGTGAAAATGATTATTTAACTAACACTTTTGAAAAAGACAGTACAAGAAATACTGATGAAGCATTAATTGAATTATATGAAAAATTAAGACCTGGAGAACCTGCAACATTAGATAGTGCCAAAAACCAACTAATAGTGCGTTTCTTTGATAAATTTCGTTATGATTTAGCCAAAGTAGGTCGTTATAAATTTAATAAAAAATTAAATGTAGTTGATCGTTTACTTGGTTGTAAATTAGCTGAGAATCTTAGAGATGGTAAAACTATCTTAGCTAAAAAAGGCGAGATTATTGATAAAATTAAATTAGAAGAACTTCGTCCTTATTTTGAAAAAGGTTTAAATGTTAAAGAAGTTTCTATAAATGAAGAACTTGATAGTTATAATAAAATTCAAGAAGTTTTAGTATATGATAAAAATGATGGTGAAAAAGTAGTTAAAATTATCGGTAATGATCAAGAAATTACTGAAAAAAGATTAACTATCAGTGATGTGTATGCATCAATTAGTTATTATTTAAATTTACTTTCTAATATAGGTAGTATTGATGAAATTGATCATTTAGGAAATCGAAGAGTGCGTCAAGTAGGCGAGCTAATTCAAAATCAATTCCGTACTGGTGTTGCTCGTATGGAAAGAGTTATTCGCGAGCGTATGACTACTCAAGAAATTGAAAATGTTACACCAAAATCATTAATAAATATCAGACCAGTAACAGCAGCTCTTAAGGAATTCTTTGGTTCATCACAATTATCTAAATTCATGGATCAAATTAACCCAATTGCTGAGCTTACTGATAAACGTCGTTTATCATCTCTTGGACCTGGTGGTCTAATGAGGGATCGTGCTGGAATGGAAGTTCGTGACGTTAACGTAAGTCACTATGGACGTATTTGTCCGATTGAATCTCCAGAAGGTGCTAACATCGGGTTGATTACTTCCTTAGCAAGCTATGCTAAAATTAACGAATATGGATTTATTATGACTCCATATCGTAGAGTCGTAAATCGCCAAGCAACAGAAGAAATTGTTTATTTAACAGCCGATGAAGAAGCTGATTATTATATCAGTCAAGCAACTATTGATATGAAAGATGGTTATATTTTAGATGATGAAGTAGTTGCTCGTCTAAATGGTGATAATGTTATTGTTAAATCTGAACAAGTTAACTTTATTGATGTATCACCAAGTCAAATTGTATCTATTACAACAAGTTTAATACCATTCTTAGATCATGATGATGCAACCAGAGCCCTAATGGGTTCCAACATGCAACGTCAAGCTGTACCACTATTACAAACTGAATCACCGATTGTTGGAACAGGTGTTGAATACATTGCTGCTCGTGACTCAGGATCTGTAATCGTAGCTAAAGCTGATGGTGTTGTTGACTATGTAGATGCTAAGAAAATTATTGTTAAAAATGCTAAAGATAAAGATGTTTACTATTTAGCAAACTTTGAAAGAAGTAATGCTGAATCAAATATTAACCATGCACCGATTGTAAAAGTTGGTGATAAAGTTCGTAGAGGTATGGTAATAGCTGATGGTCCATCTACTGATGGTGGAGAACTAGCCTTAGGTAAAAATATGACCGTAGCCTTTATGACTTTTGACGGATATAACTATGAAGATGCAGTTATCTTAAATGAAAGATTAGTAAAAGATGATGTTTATACATCACTTCATATTGAACACTACGATATTGATTGTCGTGATACTAAATTAGGACCTGAGGAAATTACAAGAGATATTCCGAATGTTTCAGAAGAAGCTCGTAAAAATCTTGATTCTAATGGTATTATCAGAATTGGTACCGAAGTAAAAGAAGGAGATATCCTAGTAGGAAAAGTAACTCCTAAAGGTGTTCAAGAATTAACCAGTGAAGAAAAACTATTACATGCTATTTTTGGTGAAAAAACTCGTGAAGCAAGAGATACTTCACTTAGAGTACCTCATGGTGCTGATGGTTTTGTTCATGATGTTAAAGTTTATACAAAAGAAAATTCTGACGAATTGGGACCTGGTGTATCAAAAGTTGTTAGAATCTATATAGTCCAAAAAAGAAAAATTCAAATCGGTGACAAAATGTCAGGTCGTCACGGAAATAAAGGTGTTATAAGTTTAATATTACCGGAAGAAGATATGCCATTCTTACCGGATGGAACACCAGTTGATATGATTTTAAATCCACAAGGTATTCCATCTCGTATGAACCTAGGTCAAATTTTAGAATTACACTTAGGTATGGCCGGTAAAAAATTAGGTGTTAAATATGCTACTCCGGTATTCGATGGAGCTTCTATCGAAGAAATTAAAGGACAAATGACTAAATCCGGCATGGATGAAGATGGTAAAACTGTTCTTTATGACGGACGTACTGGTCAACCATTTGAAAATCGTGTTTCTGTTGGTGTAATGTATATGATTAAATTACATCACATGGTAGATGATAAATTACATGCTCGTTCAACTGGGCCATATTCACTAGTTACGCAACAACCACTTGGTGGTAAAGCGCAATTTGGTGGTCAAAGATTCGGAGAAATGGAAGTTTGGGCTCTGTATGCTTATGGTGCCGCTCATATTCTACAAGAAATCTTAACAATCAAATCAGATGATATCGTTGGCCGAGTTAAAGTATACGAAGCTTTAGTTAAAGGTAAGACCGTTCAAGGATGCGGCGTTCCGGAAAGCTTTAGAGTATTAATAAAAGAATTCCAAGCTTTAGGTTTAGATGTTCAAATCATTGACTATAATGATCAAACACATGAATTAAAAGATTTGGAAGAAGCTGAAGAAGAAGCTGGCGAAGCTATTACGATTGAAGAAATTGATGCCGCAACCGGCGAAGTTAAACATGCTGAAGAAGAACCTATTGAAGAATCAGAAGAAGAAGAAACTGAAGATTTTGATTTAGAAAATATTGAACCTGCTGAAGAAGAACTTGAAGAATTGGAATCAGGATTAATTGAAGGGGAGGATGCATAATGTTAGATGTTAATAATTTTAAAGGAATAAAAATTGGCATCGCTTCTCCGGAAAAAATACGTTCATGGAGTTATGGTGAAGTAAAAAAACCTGAAACTATCAATTACCGTACTTTAAAACCTGAACGTGATGGACTATTCTGTGAAAAAATATTTGGTCCAACAAAAGATTATGAATGTTCATGTGGTAAATATAAACGTTTAAGATATAAAAACGTTGTCTGTGATCGTTGTGGAGTTGAAGTAACTCGTTCTAAGGTTCGTCGTGAAAGAATGGGCCATATCGAGCTTGCTTCTCCATGCTCACATATTTGGTTTTTTAAAGGCGTTCCATCTAAAATGGGACTTGTCCTTGATATGTCACCAAGAGAGTTAGAAGAAGTATTATATTTTGTAAGTTATGTTGTTATTAAGCCAGGAAATGCCCCACTTGAAAAGAAACAAACTCTATCTGATAAAGAATATCGTGCTTACTATGAAAAATACGGTAATGCTTTTGAAGTAGGTATGGGTGCCGAAGCAATTAAAACATTACTTTCAGAAGTTAATGTTGAAAAAGAAATCGAAGAATTAAAGAAAGAACTTGAAAATGCTACTGGACAAAAAAGAATTCGTTTAATTAAAAGATTAGATACTTTAGTAGCATTTAAAGATTCAGGAAATGAACCAGAATGGATGATATTAGAATGTATTCCGGTAATACCTCCTGAACTTCGTCCTATGATTCAACTTGATGGTGGACGTTTTGCTACTTCAGATTTAAATGATTTATATCGTCGAATTATTAACCGTAACAATCGTTTAAAGAAATTACTTGAACTTGGGGCACCATCTATCATTGTTCAAAATGAAAAGAGAATGCTTCAAGAAGCTGTAGATACATTATTTGATAATGGTCGTCGTGGTAGAAGTATTACGGCTGCCGGTAATAGACCTTTAAAATCATTATCTAGTATGTTAAAAGGAAAACAAGGTCGTTTCCGTCAAAACTTATTAGGTAAGAGAGTAGACTATTCTGGTCGTTCAGTAATCGTCGTAGGACCAAACTTAAAAATGTATCAATGTGGTATTCCAAAAGAAATGGCTTTAGAGTTATTTAAACCACATGTTATTAATGGTCTTGTTACTAAAGGTTTAGCTCATAATATTAAAGGCGCAAAAAAACTGATAGATCATCATGATGAATGTGTTTGGGATATTGTTGAAGAAGTTATTACTGAGCATCCAGTATTATTAAATAGAGCGCCAACGCTACATAGATTAGGTATCCAAGCATTTGAACCTAAATTAGTAGGTGGTAAAGCTATTAGACTTCATCCATTAGTATGTGCGGCATTTAATGCTGACTTTGATGGTGACCAAATGGCGGTTCACGTACCGCTTTCGGAAGAAGCTAAAGCTGAAGCGCGTATTCTAATGTTAGGTGCTAATAATATTTTAAAACCTTCAGATGGAAAACCAATTGTAACTCCATCTCAAGATATGGTTTTAGGTAATTATTATTTAACAATTGAAAAAGCGGGAGAACCTAAAGAAGGTAAAGTATTTAAAGATTCTAATGAAGCTATTATGGCTTATGAACGTAAAGAAGTTACTCTTCATACCAGAATAGCACTTCCAGTTAGAGCATTTAAATATAAGATATTTACTGACGATGTTAAAGATAAATATTTGGTAACTACTGTAGGTAAATTAATTTTTAACGAAATATTACCTGATACATATCAATATATTAATGAAGCCAGTAAAGAAAATATTGAAGGATTAACCCCAAATAAATATTTCTTAGAGCCTGGTACTAACATTGTTGAGGCAATTAAAAGTCTTCCTGTTGTATCTGCTTTTACTAAGAAAAATTTACAAAATATTATTGCCCAAATCTTTAAGAGATATAAGACTACGGAAACTAGTATTATGCTTGATAAACTAAAAGATTTAGGTTTCAAATATTCAACTATTGCCGGAATAACATTCAGTTTATCTGATATTGTTTCTTCTCAAAATAAAGAACAATTTATTAAAGATGGTCAAGAAAAAGTTGATAAGATTAATAAACAATTTGCTCGTGGTTTAATTACTGAACAAGAAAGATTCTCTAGTGTTTGTGAAGTTTGGAATGGCGTAACTGCTCAAGTTCAAAAAGAATTAAAACAATTAGTTGAACAAAAAAATGATAATCCAATCTTCATTATGATGAGATCCGGAGCACGTGGTTCGATTAACCAATATGCTCAAATGGCCGGAATGCGTGGTTTAATGATGAAACCAAACGGTGAAGCCGTTGAAATTCCAATTATTAAATCATTTAAAGAAGGACTATCAGTTAATGATTTCTTCTTATCAACTCACGGAGCTCGTAAGGGTTCAGCTGATACCGCTTTAAAAACTGCCGACTCTGGTTATTTAACCAGAAGACTTGTTGATGTAGCCCAAGATATTCTAATTAAAGAAAATGATTGTGGTTCAATTGCAGGTCTTATAGTAAGTGACTTTATTGATGAAAAAGACGGCTCTGTTATTGAGCCACTTGCTGAAAGAATTATTGGTAGATATACTGCTAAGAAAGTTATTCATCCGGAAACTAAAGAAGTTATTTTAGATAAAGATGAACTTATTACCGAATCATCAGTCAGTAAGATTGAAAAATCAGGTATTAAACAAGTTGAAATCAGAAGTGTTTTAACTTGTAAATGTGCAAATGGTATTTGTCAAAAATGTTATGGTACTAACTTAGCAACTGGTATTTTAGTTGAAACCGGAGAAGCTATAGGTATTATGGCAGCTCAATCAATTGGTGAGCCTGGTACCCAATTAACCATGCGTACTTTCCACCAAGGTGGTGTAGCAAGTGGTGAAGATATCACTCAAGGTTTACCAAGAGTTGAAGAATTATTTGAAGCCAGAATGCCAAAAGGTAAGGCGACAATATCAGAAATTACCGGTAAGGTACAATCTATTGATGAATCAAACGGTAAGTTTAAAATTATAGTTGCCAATGATGTGGTAACTCATGAACACGTAACTAACTATGGGGCTAAAGTAAGAGTAGAAGTAGGAGATGAAGTTGCCGCTGGTGATAGATTAACTGAAGGAACTATTTCACCAAAAGAATTACTTGCTGTAACCGATCCAATAACTATTCAAGAATATATTTTAAAAGAAATTCAAAAAGTATATAAATCACAAGGTGTAGACATCGCTGATAAACATATCGAAATTATTGCTAGTAGATTAATTAATAAAATTAAAATTACAGAATCAGGAGATACGGATTTAGTTGAAGGATTAACTATTTCTATCAGAGAATTTACTGATAAAAATAAAGAAGTCATCCTTCAAGGTAAAGTTCCGGCAATAGGTAGACCAATAATTTTAGGTATTACCAAATCATCTCTGGAAACTGATTCATTCCTATCAGCAGCATCATTCCAAGAAACAACCAGAGTATTAACCGATGCGGCTATTAGAGGAAAAGTAGATGAATTAAAAGGTTTAAAAGAGAATGTAATTATTGGTAAATTAATTCCTGCTGGTACTGGAGCAAAACAATATTCCGATATTGAAATTATGCTTGAAAAAGAATATATGTCTGATGAACCTAGTGAGGTTTTAGAACAACAATTCTTAGATGATGAAATAGAAGAAGCAAATTAGAACTTCTTCTATTTTTTGTAGTATCATATAATTAGTGAGGTGTTTATGAAAACTAATATTTTATTTCTATATGGCGGAGCTTCATTTGAACACGAAGTATCTTGTTTATCAATTAAAAATATTATTAAAGAAATAAATAAAGAAAAATATAATTATCAAATAATATATATTTCTAAAAAAAATAAATGGTTTTTAGTAGATGACGATTATAAAGAAAAAAAACTGATTGATAATATTATTGACTTTATTAAACAATTTGATGTTGTTTTCAACATTATTCATGGTAGTAATGGTGAAGATGGCAAAATACAAGGATTGTTTGAAATGTATAATATCAAATATGTGGGTTGTGACAGTATAAGTAGTATGCTCTGTATGAATAAAGATTTAACCAAAGCATTACTTAATTACCATCATATACCGGTTGTTCCGGAATTTGATTTAAATAATATTATTTATCCGGTAATGGTTAAAGCAACTGCCAGTGGATCTTCAATTGGTATTAGTAAAGTAAATAATGCCGAAGAACTCGAAAAAACCATTAAAGAAGCTAAAAAATATTCTAAAGACTATTTAATTGAAAAATATATTAAAGCTCGTGAATTAGAATGTGCTATTATTGAAAAAAATGGTGAAATATATGCTTCTACTTTAGGAGAAGTAAAATCATGCAATGAATATTATGATTATGATTCAAAATATAATTTACCATCTCAAACAATAATTCCTGCTATAGTACCCGAAGAAATAAGTAATCAAATTAGATTATTTGCTAAAGAAGCCTTTAAAGTATTAAAATGTCAGGGAATGGCCAGAGTAGATTACTTTTATGATGAGAATAATCAACAAATCTATTTAAATGAACTAAATACTTTACCAGGTTTTACTGATATTTCTATGTATCCAAAATTATTAAATTATGATGGTTATACTACAAGAGAAATTATAGATATTTTAATAGACAATGCTATAAATAAATAACTTATCTTATTTGCAATATTTAATAAAATATAATAAACTTATTTAGTGGTGTCTATGAAAAAGTATCAAAAAATAGGTTATATAATTATGGCAATAATTTTATCAATTACCATTATTTTAATATTAATAATTCATTCTTTTAACAGTACTCCGGTAACGGGTGATAGTATAACAACTACCACTACTAAAAAAGTTCAGTACGGAGACTAAACAATATAATATAAAATGTACTACAATCTATTACGTTTTTAGTTTTTTATTATAATGTAATTTTAAAAAAATTAAAGGTTTCTTAAATTTATTTAAACTAAAAAGACTATATTTTATAGTCTTTTTTTAAAACTTAAGTATAAAGGTTTTTTTTGAATTTAAATTATTGTATAATGAAATTACATGATGGAGGATGTATGGATGCTTTAGGTAGATTTTTTCAAAAAATTGAATTTGATGGTGAAGATAACTTTACAGGTGTCAAAGTTGAAAAATGTGTTGTCAATCAAGAAAAAAAGACTTGGGATTTATATTTAAAATGTCCTAATCTTTTACCACCTAAACCTGTTATAAGTTTAATAGATAAAGCTAAAAAAGGCTTAGATGATGTTACAAAAATAAAAATTCATTTCAATTATGAAAATCAACAAGCCGAAGATCTTTTAAGTTATTTAAAATATTATATTAATGAACTTGTTAAAAAATCTCCTTCTTTAATTAGTTTACAAGATAATGAAATTACTATAGATGGCGAAAAAATTATTTTTGAAGTTATCAGTAAAATTGAAGCTGATCGCTTAAAAGAACAAAGCAGTAAAATGATTAAATGGTTAGAAACATTTGGTTTAAAAGGTTTTGTTATCGAAACAAAAATAAATGATGAAAAAAGAAAACAAATTAAAGAAGAAATTGAAAATACCAAAGAAGTCATAATAGTTAAAGAAGAACCGGAATTTAAAGTAATTATGGGAGATATCATTAAATCTAAACCCATAAGTATTAAAGAGATTTTAGGTGAAGAAAATAATGTTACAATTGAAGCATATATTTTTGGTATTGAAGAATTTGTATCTACCAAAAGTAATTTTCGTATTTTAACTTTAAAAATAAGTGATAAAACCGAAAGTATTTATGCCAAAGTTTTCAGTAAAGATGAAGAAGAATTTAATAAAATTAGAAAAGGTTTAAAATCAGGCTCGTGGTATCGTTTCAGAGGTTATGTTAAAAATGATACTTTTGCTAAAGATTTAGTTTTAAATTTAAGAGATATAGAAGAAATTCCCAATAAAAATGTTAAAAGAAAAGATAATGCCGAAGTAAAAAGAATTGAGCTTCATGCTCATACTCAAATGAGTCAAATGGATGGAGTAATATCACCTTCTGATTTATTAAAACAAGCTGTAGCTTGGGGACATAAAGCAATAGCTATTACCGATCATAACGGAGCACAGGCGTATCCGGAAATTTTTAATTTTGCCAAAAAACATAATAAAGGAATAGAGAATCCCGAAGATAAGTTTAAAGTAATCTTTGGTTCGGAACTAACTTTAATAGATGATAGTATCAATATCATTAAAAATCCGGTAGATGCTGATTTATTAACAACTAGGTATTGTGTCTTTGACGTTGAAACAACCGGATTTAATGCCGGTGGTGAAGATTCTATTATTGAAATAGGAGCTGTCTTACTAGAAAATGGAGAAGTAATTGATACTTTCGATGAATTAATTAATCCCGGCAAAAAATTATCTAAAAAAATCGTAGAGGTTACTAATATTACTGATGAAATGTTAAAAGATAAAGATAATGAAGAAAATGCCGTAAAGAGATTTAAAGAATGGTTTAAAGATAGCGTATTAGTAGCTCACAATGCTAAATTTGATATGTCTTTCTTGGAGATGGCCTACCAAAAATATGGATTGGGAGAGGTCAAAAATGCCGTTATCGATACTTTAGAATTATCAAGAGTACTTGATCCCGATCAATTTCGTCACAGTTTAAGTGCTTTGGTTAGAAGATATGAAATTGATTTCAATGAAAATGAACACCATCGTGCTGATTATGATGCCAGTGCTACGGCTAAGATTTTAAAACAAATGCTAAAAAGAGTAGCTGGTTATAGTATTACCAATGTTAAAGACTTAAATAATTTAGTATCCAAAGATGATATTCATAAGTATGGTAGATCTTATCATGTTAATATTTTAGTTCAAAACCGTACCGGATTAAAAAATCTATTTAAATTAATCAGTTATGCCAATACGAAGTATTTATATAAAACACCAAGAATCTTACGTAGTGAGATTGAAAAATATCGTGAAGGTTTACTGATAGGTAGTGGTTGTTATGAAAGTGAAGTCTTTGTTGAAGCTAAAAGTAAAACCGAAGAAGAACTTTCTAATATTATTGATTTTTATGATTATATTGAAATCCAACCGTTAGATGTTTATGATCATTTGATTCAGTTAAATGATTTTAGTAATGCTGTAGAGCTTGAAAATCATGTTAAAAAGATAATTAATACTACTGTTGCAACCGGTAAACTTATTGTGGCAACCGGAGATGTTCATCATTTAAATCCCGAAGATAAAATTTACCGAGAAGTTATTATCAATCAAAAGGTTCCTGGTGGTGGAAGACATCCTTTAGATCGTAAAGAAATTACCAATATTCCTTCTACTCATTTTAGAACTACGGAAGAAATGCTTAATGATTTTGCATTTTTAGGGGAAGAACTTGCTAATACGTTAGTTATTGATAATCCAAAGAAAATATCTGAAACGATTGAATTTGTGGATGTTATAATGGATACAAAAGGTGTACCTTTTGCTCCTAAAATTCCTAATTCGGCGGAAGAGGTAAAATCTCTGGTTTATAATAAAGTAACTAGTATTTATGGGGAAGATTTACATCCTTTGATTAAAGATCGAATAGAACAAGAATTGAAAGGTATAATTGCCGGAGGATTCGATGTTATTTATTTAATTGCTCAAAAGTTGGTTAAAAAAAGTAATGATGATGGTTATTTAGTTGGTTCCCGTGGTTCGGTAGGTTCATCATTTGTTGCAACTATGATGGGAATATCCGAAGTAAATCCACTGCCAGCTCATTATGTATGTCCAAATTGTCATTATACTACTTTTGAAAATGAAAAAGGAGAAGCTTTAGGTTTAACATATTCCAGTGGATATGATTTACCGGAAAAGAAATGTCCTAAATGTGATAGTTTATTAAGTGGAGAAGGACAAGATATGCCTTTTGCGACTTTCTTAGGTTTTAATGCGGATAAAGTTCCGGATATCGATTTAAATTTCTCAGGTGAATATCAATGGAAAGCTCATGAATATACCAAAGAATTATTTGGCGTGGATAATGTTTATAGAGCAGGTACTATTGGTACGGTAGCTGATAAAACTGCTTTTGGTTTTGTTAAAGGTTATTATGAAGATAGAGGTATTTTAAAAAGAAATGTTGAAATAGAAAGACTGGCTATCGGATGTACAGGAGTAAAAAGAACTACCGGTCAACACCCTGGTGGAATAATCGTTATACCTGCTTATATGGAAGTCTTTGATTTTACGCCTTTCCAATATCCGGCTGATGATCCTAATTCTTTATGGCGCACAACTCATTTCGATTATCACCCAATGGAAGATGAATTATTGAAATTAGATATATTAGGACACGATGTACCTACAATGTATAAAATGCTTCAAGATTTAACGGGTATAGATGTTTCAACTATATCAATGAGTGATACAAAGATTTTAAGTTTATTATCAAGTACAGAGGCTCTAGGAGTAACTTCTGAACAAATTAACTGTCCTACGGGTACTTTAGGTATACCAGAACTTGGTACCAGATTTGTAATAGGTATGTTAGTAGAAACTAAACCAAAAACCTTTGCTGATGTAGTTAAAATATCCGGTTTATCACATGGCACCGATGTTTGGAATGGTAATGCTCAAGAATTAATTAAAAATGATATCGTGCCATTTAGTGAAGTAATCGGTTGTCGTGATGATATTATGGTTTATTTAATTAATCATGGAGTCGAACCTTTAAAAGCCTTTAAAATAATGGAATTTGTTCGTAAAGGTAAACCGTCTAAAGAACCAGATGCATGGAAAGAACATGTAGCAGTATTAAAAGAAGCAGGTATACCGGAATGGTATATTGAATCATGTCATAAAATCAAATATATGTTCCCGAAAGCTCATGCTGTTGCCTATGTTATTGCGGCTTTAAGGGTAGCTTATTTTAAAATATATTATCCAATCGAATATTACAGTACTTATTTTTCGATAAAATGTAATACTTTTGACGTCGAAACTTTAATAGGTGGAGAACAAGCTATTCGTAATAAAATTACTGAAATAGAAAGTAAAGGTTTTGACGCATCCAATAAAGAAGCAGAACTTTTAGAAGTTTTACAAATAGCTTTAGAAATGACTGTAAGAGGATTTAGTTTTAAAAATATTAATTTAGAAAAAAGTGCCGCTAAAAATTTTGTTATTACTGAAGATCGTAAATCTTTAATACTACCATTTATTGCTTTAGATGGCCTAGGTGATAACGTTGCTAATCAAATTGTCAGTGAAAGAGCCAACGGGCCATTTATTAGTATTGAAGATTTTCAAGGAAGAGGTAAAGTTAATTCAACAACTATTGAAAAAATGCGTGCTTTAGGTATTTTTGAGAGCTTACCGGAATCAAGTCAGCTTAGTTTATTTTAAAAGTTTTATTGATTTTTACCCTTATTGTTAGTATACTTATTTTAGGTGAAAATATGGAAGATGTAAAAATTCCCGTTCATCTTGGGATTATCATGGATGGTAATCGAAGATGGGCTAAATTAAAGGGAAAGAAAACTATAGAAGGACACCTAGCAGGGGCTAATCGTATTATTTCTCTAGCTAAATATATTTTTAAAAAGGGTATTAAATATTTAAGTATCTATGCTTTTTCGACAGAAAATTTTAATCGTAGTGAGGAAGAAGTAAGTTATTTGATGAGTTTAATTATTAAATTTTTTAATGAAAAAGCCCAAGAACTTAATAAAGAAAATATCAAGGTAGTCTTTTCAGGAAGACAAAAACCATTATCCGATAAAATTTTAAATGTTATGGACAAAGTAATAGACTTAACCAAAAATAATACCGAAGGTATTTTAAATATTTGTTTAAATTACGGAAGTAGATTAGAAATAATAGATGCCGTAAATAAAATTATTAAAGATAAAGTTCAAGTAAATGAAGAAAATTTTCATAAGTATTTATATCAAGATTTACCTGATTTAGATTTTATTATCAGGACAAGTGGTGAAAAAAGATTAAGTAACTTTATGCTATGGCAAGCTAGCTATGCAGAGTTATATTTTCCGGAAACTTTTTTTCCAGATTTCGATGAACATGAATTAGATAAAGCTTTAGATGAATATAATAGTAGAAATAGAAGGTTTGGTGGGAACTAATGAAAGTAAGAACAATTAGTGCAGCTGTATTACTGGCTATAGTAATTCCCTTAGTTTATTTTGGAGGTATTCCATTTGCTCTTTTAATTGGTATAATAGGTTTACTGGCTGCTAAAGAAATTACTGATTTATATCATTATCCAAGTGTTATTAAAATTATTACTTGTATATGTTTAATCACTATTATTTACAGTAATTTTGATTCTTCTACGATAATGTTTGGTTTAAATTATCAAGTTTTAAGCACAATATTATTAGGACTATTTATTCCGGTTATTTTCTATCAAGTAAAGGGGAAATATACGACAGAAGATGCTTTTAAACTGGTAGGATTTATTTTATTAATCGGAATGGGTTTAAGTTATTTCATTTTAATTAGAGAATATAGTATTAAATATTTTATTTTCATGATGTTAATTCCAATCTTAACCGATACATTTGCTTTTGCAGGTGGTATGATGATTGGAAAACACAAAGTTACCAAAATAAGTCCTAATAAAAGTTGGGAAGGTTATACTGTCGGTACAGTTATGGGAACATTTATTATGACTGTTTATTATACAACTTTTATTAATGTTCAAACTAATTTAATTATGATAATTGGTATTATATTAATGCTATCAATAATTGGACAATTGGGAGATTTATTCTTTAGTGCCATAAAAAGACAACATGATATTAAAGATTTTTCTAGATTAATTCCCGGTCATGGGGGAATTATGGATCGCCTGGACAGTTTAATTTTTGTAGCTTTAATATTTATGATCATCATTGATTATTTATAGGAGGTATTATGACAACATTATTATTACTGATTTTAATTTTGGGTCTCTTGATATTTGTTCATGAATTAGGCCACTATATTTTTGCGAAAAAAACTGGGGTTCATGTTTATGAATTTGCTTTGGGAATGGGACCACAAATTTTTTCTTATAAACGTAAAAAAGAAAAAAATGATCCAACCATATATTCAATACGTCTTTTTCCAATTGGTGGATTCTGTGCCATGGCCGGAGAAGTTTCAGAAGATGATGATAAAATAAAAAAAAGTGAGTTCATGTGTAATAAGTCAAAATTAGAAAGATTTATCGTACTTATTGCCGGAGTTTCCTTTAATTTTATTTTAGCTATTATTTTACTATTTTTACAAAGTTTAATATGGGGTCATTATGAACAACAATCAATCATCGGTTATGTTCCAGAAGATTTACCAATAGCTGAGGCCGGTATTGAAGTAGGCGATAAAGTTATTCGTTTAAACGGCTATAAAATTGATACCTGGGATAAATTGAATGTTGTTTTGAATCTAAAAAACAAAAGTAATGTTTACGATTTTAAGATAGAAAAAAAAGACGGAACTATTAAAAATTATAAAATTACTCCAAAGCTAGAAAAAGATGAAGAAGGTAATGAAGTTATAAAATTTGGTTTAGGTGCCGAAGATACAAAATACACCGGTTTCTTTAGTGCTATCAAATATGCTTTTACCAAATTTTGGTCTATTATTTCTAATATGACCTTAATAATTGGTTCCATCTTTACCGGCAAACTACAATTATCTAATTTAACCGGTCCGGTTGGTATGTATACCGTAGTAGGGGAAACAGCTAAATATGGTCTTCAAAATTTAATATATTTAACAGCTTATTTAAGTGTTAATTTAGGATTTATTAACGCTATACCATTTCCGGCCTTTGACGGTGGCAGAATTTTATTTATTTTAATAGAAGCTGTTACTAAAAAGAAAGTAGATACTAAAATAGAAGGAATAATCCATACAGTCGGTTTTGTATTATTAATGATATTGATGGTTTATATTACAGTTCAAGATATATGGAAATTATTTTAAGGACTTTGAATAAAGTCCTTTTCTATTGCAATTTATTTTGGCTTTTGTTAAAATGAAAATAGAATAATATAGGGTGATGTTTATGGAGAAGTTAAAAAGTATTTTAGATAACCTATACAATGGTGATAATAAGTTTATGATATATATATATATTGCTATTGCTTTAGTAACAGTTGTTATTATTTTAGTTATTATTATTTCTAGTTTAAAAGCAAAAAAACATAAAAATATTGAAATGACTCCTCCGATAAATAACAATATTCCTCCCATAACTAATGGAGAAGAAGTTGTTAAAACTGACCCTCTACCTATCAAAGAAGAAGAAGAAACATTAACTAATGAAGAAGAAAAAGCACCGGTTATTATACCTGTTCCGGAAGAAAAACCAGTTATTCCAGAAGAAGATAAACCGGAGATTATTCCGCTACCGGAGGAAAAAACTGACGAACCAATTTATGAAAAAACTTTTGAGTTAAATAATCAAGAAATTGATTTAGATTTAACAAGACCAATTCAAAGAATTTCTTCCGCTACGGAATTATTAAATGAGTTTGTTAATGATGAATCATTAGAAAATACTATGAATATAGCACCGATAAGTGCCGAAGAATTAAATAAACCTGTTTTAGAAGAAAAGGTTGAACTACCTAAAGTAAATCAGCCAATATTCAGTTCTGTCTTCTTAGATCAAAAAACAGAAACATCTAATAAACCTAAAATAAATATAGAACTGACTCCGATAAGACCCTTAAAAATTGATGAAATTGATTCAGAAAAACCGACTACCAAAGAATTATTTTTAAATCCAAAAGTATTAAAGTCAGAACATAAGAATATATTGGATATAAAAAATGCAATCGATAATAAGAAAACTGAAAAAAAAGTTGTTAACATTAAAGGTAATTTAGAAGAAAATCTTGTTAAAGAAGAACCAAAAGTAGTAGAAAAAGAACCACAAATAATTAAAGAAGAACCAAAAGTGGTTGAAAAAGAACCACCATTAATTAAAGAAGAACCAAAAGTTGTTGAAAAAAACTCAAAAGAATATGAAAAAGATATAAATGATGATTCATTAGATACTAAAATTGATATCTTTAAACATGAATCACTTGCTAAACAACATTTGAATTTTGATCCTTTTGCACCTAAATCTCAAGAAGAACTTTTAAGCCCTGTAAAAGATAACATAAAAAAAGAAGAAGTAAAAGAAAAAGAGAATACTATATCTATTTCTGCTGAAGATTTAAAAAGTAAATTAGCCAAAATTCAAGCAAGAATCAAAAAAGAAGACAATGAAGATGAGTTACTAAGACCAATTGGATTAGATGAATTACCAGATACTGATAAAACAAGTAGTTTTAGAAGATAACAATGTCCAAAATTAGACAATTCGTTTGTCTTTTTTTTTGCTATTTGATATACTAGAGAAGGTGGAAATATGGCAAAATATGACGAAAATTCAATAACAATTTTAGAAGGATTAGAAGCCGTACGTAAGAGACCGGGTATGTACATCGGTAGTACCGATAAAAGAGGATTACATCATCTTGCATGGGAAATAGTCGATAATAGTATTGATGAAATCATCAATGGATTTGGTAATAAAATTAGTGTTCGCATTAATAAAGATGGCAGCTTAACTATTGCCGATAATGGCAGAGGTGTTCCAACCGGTATTCATAAAAGTGGTAAATCAACTCCTGAGGTAATTTATACTGTACTTCATGCCGGAGGAAAATTCGAAAGTGAAGGATATAAAGTTTCAGGAGGACTACATGGTGTCGGTGCTTCAGTTGTCAATGCCTTAAGTAAATGGATGGAAGTTACGATTTTTCGTGATGGAGAAATCCATCAAATAAATTTTGCCGATGGCGGTAAAGTAGCTGAACCATTAAAAAAAATAGGTAATACCAATAAAACCGGGACAATTGTTACTTTTATGCCTGATCCGGAAATATTTAAAAATATAAGTTTTAGTTATACTATTCTTAGTGAAAGATTACAAGAATGTGCTTTTCTGTTAAATAATTTAACTGTTGAAATTGAAGATGTAGCTGATGAAAAAAGAAACACATTTCATTATGAAAATGGTTTAATTTCTTTTGTTGAATATATCAATGAAGATAAAAATGCTCTTCATAAAGTTGTACCGATTAAAGGATCTAAAAACAATATTGAAGTTGATATTGCTCTTCAATATACCGATTCTTATAATGAAAATCTTTTATCGTTTGTAAATAATGTTAAAACTGTTGATGGTGGAACTCATGAAGTAGGATTTAAAACAGCCATTACTAAAGCGTTTAATGATTATGCTAAAGATAAAGGATTAAGAAAAGCTAAAGATGCTCCATTTGATGGTTCGGATGCCAGGGAAGGCTTAACAGCTGTAATTAATCTAAAAATTCCTGAGAATTTATTACAATTTGAAGGACAAACCAAAGGAAAATTAGGAACTCCATCAGCCAGAAGTGTTGTTGAAAATGTTGTTTATGAAACTTTAAAATATTATTTGGAAGAAAACAGAGAAATTTCCGTTAATTTAATTGAAAAAATGAATAAGAGCAAAGTAGCCAGAGAAGCTGCACGTAAGGCTAGAGAAGATGCTCGTAATGGTAAATCTAAAAAAGCGGAAGCTAAAAATTTAACCGGCAAATTAACTCCTGCGCAAACTAAAAATGCTAAAATAAATGAATTATTTATTGTAGAAGGTGATTCAGCAGGTGGTACCGCTAAACAAAGTAGAGACCGTAAATTTCAAGCTATTTTACCTATCAGAGGGAAAATTATTAATACGGAAAAAGCTACGACTACCGATATATTTAAAAATGAAGAAATTAATACTATTATTCACTGTATCGGAGCCGGTTTTGGTCCGGAATTTGATATTAAAGATATTAATTATGATAAAGTAATTATCATGACCGATGCTGATGATGATGGTGCTCATATTCAATGCTTATTATTAACATTTTTTTATCGTTACATGAAACCATTAATTGAAGAAGGACATTTATATATTGCTATGCCTCCTTTATATAAAGTAGAATACGGTAATAAACATGAATACTGTTGGACCAATGAAGAATTAAAAGAAGTAACTAAAGATAAAACTAATTATCGAATTCAAAGATATAAAGGATTAGGTGAAATGAATCCAATACCTTTATGGGAGACAACAATGAATCCGGACACCAGAAATTTAATTAAGGTTAATATTTCCGATGGAGCATTAGCCGAAAAAAGAGTAAGTGTATTAATGGGTGATGCGGTTGAACCTCGCAAAGAATGGATTGATGAAAACGTTGAATTTTCTTTAGAAGATGATTATTTAATTTAATAAATGCATAATATAGAAAAAAGGGAAAGTAATTAAATTCTTTCCCTTTTTTAATATAATGTATTTTTTATTTAATATCTCTAAATGAAGTTCATATTATATTATCGTATTTTTTTATATTTCTCTCATTAAATGACGATTTTTATACGGATTATTTTCGTCAATATGATCAATAAAAAGTATTCCATTTAAATGATCAATTTCATGTTGAAAAGCAACGGCCATATCTTCTCGAACTCTTATTTCATAAAGATTACCATTTTCATCATAAGCTTCGACAGTTATACGCGCATGTCTAGGTACTATTCCTTCTACTTCGCGATTAACACTTAAGCATCCTTCACCTTCACCGACATAGATTAATTCCTCACTGCGACTAATGATTTTAGGATTAATAACAACATAACGTTTGAATTTATTTTCTTCAATTTCTTCTGATATAACGAATATTCTTTTAGGTAAGCCTAATTGAATAAAAGATAATCCCATTCCGGCTCTTAAATCATACTTACTACGATATTCTTCAATTTGACTTATTTCCAAATAATCTAAAGCATTATTAATTAATTGGATTTCTTCTTGATTTAACGGAAATTCTATTTCTTTTGATATCATTCGGAGTGTCTTATCTTTTTCATCAAGTATTTTAATATCTGGTAATTTCATGATTCACCACCACTTCATTCCGTATTTTAGCAAAAAAGTTACAAAAAATAAAGAGGTTGACAAAATTAAACATTATCTTTTGCCAAAAAAAGTTAATATTTTAATGGGAGAGAAGATATATGATCAAAGATTTAACCCCCAGTAAATTTGTTTTTATAATATTCATTATTTCTTTAACATTAATATGTTTGGTAAGTTATTATGGAGGTTATATAAAAGATGCTATTACTAAAAATACATGTAATTTAATCGGAGAAGAATATGAAAATGGATATAAAAAAGGAGAAGGGAGGTGTATAACCCCGGTAGGTAAATTTGATTAAAAAAGTATTGACTTTTATATTTTAATTTGTTATATTATAACTACCAAAAGAAATTATCTTATTTCTTTTGGTACTGAACCAAACATGATTCGTTGTGTTTGGTTCATTTTTATTGACAAAGTAATTAAAATTTGATATATTTAAGGTCCTTTAAACCATAAAAACTAAGCTATATGGTTTACACAATTTGACAATTATTCTTGATTATGCTATAATTATAGCGTCGTTAAGGATATAGGGGGTAAATATTATGAAAGGATTTTTATTAGATTATATTAACGAAAATGAATTTAAGAAATTAGAGAGAGCATTAAAAAAATATAATATGCTTGCTTATAAGAAATTAAATTTTGAATACTATCCATCTTTAAGAAATGGTAAATTCGTTGGTGAAAAAATCTCAAGTAATCGTAAAGATAATACTGAAACATATGAATTGAAGTTACCAAGTGATTATATGTTTAGTCAAGTTCATGGTGATGTGACTTTAAAATATATTGTTTACAAAAAAGAAAATGTCGTTATGCTTGATACAATAACACCTACTGAAATATTATTAGAAGGTCATATGGCTGAACTTACTACTTATAAAGGTGTTATGATTAGTAAGTCTAATGCTTCTAAAGATATGTTTAAAATTGATTTATTGTATATGATGCAAGGTAAGTAATTACCTTGTTTTTTTGTCACAAAAAAATAGCAATTATTGCTATCTTGTAAATCCATTGAATTTTGGTGCTTCATCAGATTTTGATTCTAATTCTGCTTGGATTGATTCAATAGTTTGTTGTAAGTTATTTTTAATAGGACATTGTTTATTTAGATCAGGTATATATAATGCACTCATGATATCACCAAATTCATCAATATAACAAATTCCTTCATAGCATGTGTCTTTATAAGGAATTTCAAAAATAGCCTTAGCTAATTTCATTTCGATTTTCTCCATATTATCAAACTTATCAATATGAGAAAATCTATCTGAAATAATTTCATCCTCAAATATGTCATATAAAACTTCATAATTTTCTTCTCTTAACTTAACAACATTATCATTAATCTTTTCAATAATATTATCCTTTATATTTTTATTACTTTCCATAATTTCTCTCCTTTGTTTAGTGTTTTTTGATAAATAATCTTTAGAATTATTTTCAAAGATTGCTTTCATTATAATTTCAATGTTTTTAATAGTTTCGATAAAATCAAAATCTTTATCAGGAATATTAATTTTAATATCACTATCGGAAATAATAAGTGGTGTTCTAATTTTTCCGGTTATATCAATATAACAACTAATGTCACCATAAGGTGTTTGATAGATAGCTAAAGCTAATTTTTCTGGATTATTATCTTGGTTTTCAAATTTACCTATTGTAGTAAACTGATTAGAAATATATTTAGCATTAGTCAGGCTATATAAAGTGTCAAAATCGTCAAAACTGATTTTTAGAGTATTATCATTTATTATTTCATAGTTTTTAGAGTAGAATGAACAGATTTTTTTAAAAGATTTATTAATAAGTTTATAATGCTGATATTCAATATTATCTAATTCATTAAAATGGTTAATTTTTACGATAAGATTATCATCTGGAAAAATTTGAATGTGATTATAATCATTAAACGTTAAAACAATTTGATAATTCTCATTAATTACTCCTTTAATGTTGATTTCATAGTTAAATTTATTTCCCCAATTCATTCTTAAAGGATTATTTAGATTAATTTCTACTATGCCATATCCATGAGTAAATTTAATGTCAGATTTAGAAATTTGATAATTTTTATTTTTATAATTGACATTAAACGTCTCGTTGTAATTCATAAACCACCTTCATTTCTTGTTGTTTTTATCTATTTTAAACATTTTTATTCAAATTGTCTACCAAAAATTGCCAATTTGATAAAAATAAAATAAAAAAATGTGTTGTAGAAAAAGAAAAAGGTATAAATTATATAGAAAAGCTTAGATGATAATTTAAATTAAAATATGATTATAAAAAAAGTATTAATTATTTATCACAATTTATGAAATTTTTATAAGAAAAAAAGTCCTAAATATAGGACTTAGATAACTTTTTGGTGCAGGTAAAGGGACTTGAACCCCCACGGATTAATCCACTAGATCCTAAGTCTAGCGCGTCTGCCAATTCCGCCATACCTGCAATGGTGGATCTTGTAGGACTCGAACCTACGACCGCCCGGTTATGAGCCGGATGCTCTAACCGACTGAGCTAAAGATCCATTCGTACATAAACAATAATACCATATTCTGTTAACTACCGCAATATTTTTTACAAAAAATTGAGCTTTTTTTAAAAATAGAATTATCTTAACTTAGCAAACTATAAATAATAGAATAAAAAAAAGTTGGTGGTTGTTATGGAAATTATATTAAAATATGATTTAATGGATAAAGTGAAAGAAACAAATGCTATAATAAATTATAAAAAAATATTATTAAATAAACTAAAGGAACTAGCGCTAGCATTTGGAAGTTCAATTGTAATAGATGATCTTATGGAAAATCAAAATATCTTTTGTTTAAAAACATTTGTTTCTATAATGTATTTAATTAATGTATTAAATAGCATGTATTATGCCAATAAATATAAATATGAAAGAGCATTTGCAGCATATTTAGAATTAATAGATTTAGAAATGCAATTTAATGATAATTTTATAATAACAACTAATTCTGATTTATTGGCCAAAGCTGAGCTTATCAAAACAGATTATATAATAAAGTTTAATAAAAATAAAATACCTATTATTGAAAATAAATATATTTTAATACCTACTTATGATAGTTTGGGAAATATTAAAGAAACATCATTTTTACAAAAACACTACCTTAATAGTGAAAAATGGGTTTTATCATTAGGGTCACCAAAAAAAGTTTTAAAATTAGGTTACAATCATATTTAATAATAAAAATCTAAGTATCCATATCATATTTAGATTTTTTTTGTTAAAATATATTTTATAAGTTGTATAATAGTATCAGGAGTAATAATATGAAGAAAAGAAATAATACAATAATCTATCTGAATATTTTATCTATAGTAACTTTTTGTGTTATTTGTATTAATCTTTTTCTTTATGTTAATAAAGGACTAAATAAAGTATATAAAGAAAAATATTTAAGAGTAGAGAATAGTATTTTATATTATCCTTCTTTTAATGATGAAAAAGATAATTATATAGCAGAATATTTAAATATTATTGATCCATCTAAAGTTGATACATTAAAATATAAAGTAAATTATATTGGTAATTTTATTAATATTTTATTTGTATCATATTATAATAATGTGATAACTGATTATTAT
>JAAYPA010000118.1 GCA_012520055.1 Mollicutes bacterium | reverse complement strand
TGCCCATGTAGATTTTGACATTTACTTTCATAATCCAATTCAAGTTTATGAGCGCCTGCAATTTCCATTCTTTTTGAAATATAATACATAAATTTTTTCCCTCCTATGTTTTCTGTGTCATATATTAATTTTTTCCTTCAATTATTATATATTAAATTTTAAACTTCTATAAAGGGAATTTGCTTATAATTTGAAATAATTGAATAATTTTCTTTCCAATCAATTCCTTGAGCTTTATCATCTATATAATAATCGGCGTAAATTTTGTTACTTGTTTTAAAAGGTAAACCCGGATAATTTTCGTTTATATAATCCGGATAGATACCATTGTTATGACAAAATCTTATAGCTGAGTCTAAATGCTTACCTTGCCTGCAAGTCCATAGAATTACAATAACGCCTTCATTTTGAAGTCTTTTAATTACCTCGGCACAATTCTTTCTAATTGCCCCAATATTTGGAAATTCGTCTTCACAAATTGTGCCATCAAAGTCAACTGCAATTATTGTTTTACGCATAATTTATTATACACCTCCATAATATCTTTCTCCTCATCCGCTCTTCCATAAGTTCCTTTTAAAATATCAGGAATAATATTTTCCGACAGGTAATTTTTTACAATATTATCAATTCTTGAGCCAAAATCATAACCATTCATTTTAAAAGCGACATATTTTCTGAAACATGGTTTACATTGCCAGCACTCTTGATTATGTTCTGGATGATAACAACTAAATGAGCCGTTTACTGCTTCTTCAAGATTTCCACCTTCTTGTAGATATTTAGCAATTAACCCCTTCTTAGTCATTCCTTTAAAATCTAAATTTACGTTTATTTTTCGCTCTTCGGTCCAATGCTGCTTAGTATAAAGGAATGATAATAAATCACTTGCCTTGTATGCGAATTGAGGCGATTTATCCAATACTCTATCCCCTGCGGTAGCTCCTAAACAAATATCATCGCCATAATTAGTTGCTAACATTACAAGGTAGAGGTTTCTTAATGGAATTATTGCATCATCTCTTTCCCACTTACCCAAGTCAAGCTGTTCAATAATTACATCGTTGGGCAATCTTTTTATTTCTTCTTCTGAGTATCTAGTCTTCATATCCACGTAAAGTTTAATATCAGGTTTCCAAATTTTATCAATAAGCCAACTATCCATACCACCACTATACAATAATACCTTTCTCACTTAAAACAACCCCTTTCTTATAAAACTCTTTGGTCCCTTATATTCATAATTATCTGCCCAATTCTGAAGATATGCTATATTAAAACATTGTCTCTTTATATGCGCTTTACTCTCTTCGCTATCGTATATAAGCTCTTTTAAATTAAACCCATATTTATTAACGTATTCTTCTAATGCTTTATAACTGATTGGGCAAGCATTGATGTGCCTTTTATCTTTATCTTGAATACCACTTACTAAAATTGTGCCAAAATCTGTTGTGATGCTTCCAAACGCTGCTCCCCTAACCCATGAAGTAGCATCAGAGCTTGTAAATGGAAATAACTCCAAATGTCTTATTGATGATGTTCCAAATGAATGTGTTTTAACATTAGGATTAGAACTTGCTTGAATAGTTGCAAATACTTTCCAATACCAAGCTTCACGGTATTTAGGAGCTTTATCCTTAGATGATGAAATTCCAATATAAGGAATATGATTTCCATTTTCATCCTTATACTCAAGCATATTCTTTAGCCATCTAAAATCTTCATCTTGGTGAAATATTGGAACTAATTTTTCAACGCTTTTTACTTTATCTCTCATATAAAGATAATTATTCCAAGATTCTTTCGGAGCAGCTAATAATTCCTCTTTTGTTCTTAATACTCCAAATCTACCGGGAATCTTATCTACTTGAGCTAATAAATCAATTTCCGAATCAATTCCATTCACGTAGCTTATATATTCATCCACATTAACTTCTTTACCTTGTGTATGAGCGGTATATGCTCCAGAATCTACGAAGATTTTATTGTTTATCTTACCTTCTCGTTTTTCATCGCACCAATTATTTATTGCTTTCCTTTCGCCCATCTGAGTAAATAACTTACAAACTTTTTTTTCTTTCGCATATTCCATAACCTCGTTATAAGAATTGCCGGCAAAGTACAAATCGAACCCCATTTAGATTCCTCCTCTCTCTATTATTATATAATATTATTAGTTAAATTGTAAAGGTTCGCCGTACCAACAATCTGTAACCACAATATCGCATTTACTTGGTACTGATAAATCTTTTGCCGCATCTACCATTAATTGAGCAAATCTTTCAGATACTTCTTTAGCATTTTCTTTCGGGCATTCCCCAATTAATTCATCATGCACTGCTAATAGTAATCTAAATCCTAATTCCTTTAACTTTTCATCATTACCTACTAATATCATTGCTATTTTAGTTTGGTCCGCTGCGGAACCTTGAATTCTACTGTTTACGCATTGTCTTGTAGCTTCTGCAATAAATTCTCCATTATCTTTAATAGCAATTCCTTCATCTTTAGCTCTAGCTATAATTGATTGTTTTCCTTTCCAATTATAGGTTCTGTTTAATAGGTTGGTATATTTCTGTCTTGTTTCTTCATCTACTTCAAAATCTTCTTCCCCAAAATCATCAAATGCTAATGGGTCAAAATCTTTTGGAGCGTCTCCTATATATTCAAATTCATATGGGTCAAGTTGTATATTTGGAAGCCTTCTTTTTCTTCCCCATAAAGTATCTACAAATCCATA
>JAAYPA010000014.1 GCA_012520055.1 Mollicutes bacterium | reverse complement strand
AATTTATAAAGAATTTAATAAATATGGTCAAATAATTATTATTGATGAGTTAAAAAATATCAATAATAAAATAAATGAATATTGTAAAAAGAAAAATATAACTATCGATTATTTAGCAATCAATGAATTAATGATTAATAATTTAAATAATTATGATTTAGTTCTTAATGAAATAGATAAAATTAGTATTATTACGAGTAATATTACTAAAGATGAAGTAAGTAAATATTCCATTCGTTTGGTAAGTGAAGATAATTTTGCTTTCTGTGATGCTGTGATTAATAAAAATTATGTGATGATAAATAAACATTTACAAGATTTTATTCAGACGGGTAGTGAAGTTTTACCTTTTATAGCCCTTCTGGCTGGTCAATATCGTCTAATATATACAGTCAAATCAATAAATGATTCATCTGATGCCATTGCTAGTAAATTAGAGATTCATCCCTACAGAGTCAAACTGGCTAAAGAAAAGAGTATTAATTATACTAAAGACGAATTGCAAAAAAAATTATTGGATTTGTGTGATTTAGATTATTATTTAAAAACCAGTAATTTAAATCCCTATATTTTACTTAAAATTTTTATTGTTAATGTTTAAAAAAATCAAGAATTTTATTCTTGATTTTTTAATAGTTCTTTTATTTTTTCGGTATTCTTAAAACTAAGCTTAGCAATTTCAAATAATTTTTTTTCACCGTATTTTTTAATTATTTCAGCTCCTTGTTTATCTACTTCAGGACCAGCACCTTTTTTTAGAAACATTTGTAACTCATCACCAATTTTTTTAAATTCATTTATAAATAAATAACGACTTATGATTGAAGCTGCTGCTACACTTAAACATTTATCTTCGGCTTTAGTTGTAAAGGTGATTTTAGTGCATTTTTCTTTAGCGTCTTTAATATATGCAAAGTAGTTTCTTGGATAGCAAAATTGATCGACTACAATATAAGAATAATCATAATTAGCTTTTTTTAGTATAGTACACAATACTTTATTATGTAAAATAGCCTTTATTTTATTCATATTGGTAGGATTGGTATTATATTCTTCGTTATTTAAAATTTGACTTACATAAGGAATATTTTTCATAATAATCGGAGCAATTTTAATTATTTTATCATCGGTTAATTTTTTAGAATCTTTAATTCCTAAATCATATAATAAATTAAAATGTTCTTTACCGACATAAGCAGCTGTAACTACTATTGGGCCAAAATAATCACCGGTTCCCACTTCATCAGAACCAATAGTAGGTTTTCCAAGAAAACGCAAATCTTTTGGTTCTTCTTTTTTAGCTTCTTTTTCTGCCAGTTCTGCATCAATATCTCTTTTATTAAATGATGCTTCTAAGTCTTTCCACATATTAGCATCTATATCAGCACTCATCCCCTGAAAAACTACTTTTCCAGATTCATATAATGTTATGATGGTATCTGCTTCTTGGGCTTGAAAAATAGCATAATCCGGAGTTTTAGATCTTTTTTTATCTTGATAATATTCAATCATTTTCTCTTTAATATTATCACTAAGTTTAAATGAAATAGTCATTTAGGTATCACCGATAACATCATAACATAAAATCGTTAATATTTCTTTCTTTTTTTTAAAAATTATTATATAATTAATACTAGGATGTGAGTACAATATGAATTTTATAGACTGGCTTATAATTGTTATCATTGGATTTGCAATGATTAATGGTTTTCGCCAAGGAATAATTAATAGTGTTATTGCCTTTATAGGAACATTATTGGTTTTTATCTTAGCTTTTTATTTAAAAAATCCTATATCTATTTTTCTATATGAAAAGTTTCCGTTCTTTAATCTAGGAGGAAAATTTGCCGGAGTAAGCGTTTTTAATGTATTAATTTATGAAGGTATCAGTTATATAATTACAATTTCATTACTGGCAATTATTTTAAAAGTTATTTCTAAAGTAACAGGAATATTTAATAGCTTACTAAATGCTACATTGGTACTAGGTATTCCAAGTAAAATATTAGGTGCTTTAGTTGGATTGTTTCAAGGATATGTGATAGCTTTTTTGACCATATTTATTCTTGGTTTAATAAGTGGAACTTCAACTAAAGTAAATGAAAGTAAATATGCGGGATTCATTATGGAAAAAACTCCGGTTTTATCGGAAATAGTTGGGGATACTTATAAATCTATTACCGAAGTATATGATATATGTGTGAGTTATAAAAACCAAACTAATAAAGACGAAGCAAACTTACGAAGTTTAGAAGTATTATTAAAATATGAAATATTAAGTGTTGACTCAGCTGATGTGTTAATTGCTAAGGAAAGAATTACAACTTCCGGATCATCCATTGTAGTTGATAAATATAGAAAGGATAAATAAAATATGGAATATTTAAGTGGTCAAAATTTAGAAGATGTATTAGATGTTAATGTGACTTTGGTTGATTATTTTGCCAGTTGGTGTGGTCCGTGCCAAATGTTATCATTAGAATTAGAAGACTTATCAGAAAGAGAAGATAATCTTAAAATTATTAAAGTTGATGTGGACAATCATCAAGAGTTAGCTCAATCTAAGGGAATTATGTCTGTTCCTTTTGTTGAAATTTATAAAAATAAAAAATTAATTACATCTTTTTTAGGATTTAAAACTAAAGAAGAAATTCAAAATATACTTAAAGAAATTTAAGTATTTTTAATTTACATATTTTGGGCTATGTGCTAAAATCATAGTAAGAAGGTAGTGAGTTTTAAATGAATAATCAAAATAAAATAATGGTAATATTTTTTAGTCTGAGTATTTTATTATTGGTAACAGTTGGTATATCATATGCTTACTTTACTGCTAATGCAGCTGGTGAGACAGGAACAACTATTGAGGTAACCGGTGGTAAAATGACTATAGAGTTTAATGGTGGAGAGAATATTACTATTGCTCAAACTATTCCAAGTACCAATCCGATTGAAACTAAATACTTTACTGTAACAGGTATTAATACTACAGAGCTAGATATGGGTTATTCTTTATACTTAGTAGTAACTAATAATACTTTTGATAATTATGCTATACAGTATAAACTAAATGGACAAAATCCTGGCAGTAGTGGAACTACTGTTCCAAATAATACTGAACCTGTTCCAATTAAAAGTGGAGCAAACACTACTTTATTAGGTAAAGGAACATTTGGTCATTCTACTGGAGCTACCGGTAAAATTCATACTTATAGTTTGGAAATTTATTTTGCTGATATGCCTTTTGAACAAAATATTAATCATGAAAGATCTTTTAATGCTCGAATTCATATTAGTGAATATTCTACCGGAGATCGTTTAATAAGCTCCTTAGATTTAGCCGAGAAAGCTAAAAAAATTAATATGTATCAATATATGGCAGAGATGGTACATAAAGAATATTTAAATAAAGTTAATATATTAGACAGTGAAGCATTAGGAAATTTAGTAACATTAGAAGAAAATTATCATGATGCGGCGTCTAGTTTAAGAGAACAAATAAATGCAACTGAATTTCTTGATACTGAAATACCTCGTGAGAAAGTAGAAAGTATTACATTTATTGATACCCTTGTTGCACCTAATGGAGCACAGGATTCGGTTGATGTCTCAGAATCACAAAATGGATCTGTTATGTTATGGTATAAACAAGGAAGTACACCTGATTTATATGAAATAACTATTGGTCAAACTGGTGGTGTCAGAGCACCAATCCATAGTGATTTTCTATTTGCTATTCTTCCTAATTTAAGTTCTGTAAGTGGTACTTTACTTACCAATGATACAAAGACGATGTCTTATATGTTTACCGGCACTGGATATAATACTATGGATACTTATAGTTTAAATTTAAGTGGTTGGAATACCTCAAATGTCACTGATATGTCAGGTATGTTTAGTGATACCGGAAACGGTGCTGATGAATGGGAAATAATCGGTATCAATGGATGGAATGTGTCAAACGTTGCAGACATGTCAAAAATGTTTAATGGATCTGCTCAAATAGCTGATAGTATCTCTTTAAATCTATCATGGGGTGAGAATACCTCAAATGTCACTGATATGTCAGGTATGTTTACTTCATTTGGATTAAACGCGACTGCCGGAATTACTCTTACGGGTATAAATGGATGGAATACATCTAAAGTTACTAATATGGCATGGATGTTTTCCGAAATGGCTAAAAACACTGAAGTAGCATTTAATTTAAATTTAAACAGCTGGAATACATCAAATGTCACTGATATGTCAGGTATGTTTTATGATACAGCTACTGAAACAAGTAGTTGGTCAGTTGGAACATTAGCTGGCTGGAATATTGCTAAAGTCAATAATTTATCTAGTATGTTCTACAATGCCGGTGCTAGTGCATCAACATTTATTTTAAATTTAAGTGGTTGGAATACAGGAAATGCAACCTTAATGAGTGATATGTTTTTTGGTGCTGGTTATGATGCGACAAATTGGTCAATAGACGGTACAGATGATCCAGAATCTAGCGAAGACACAGATATAATAGGTAACAATTGGCAAGTCTTTAAACTTGTTCATTCAAAATGTGATATCTTTAGTAATATCAGTTTAACTGCTCAAGCAAGTTTAACTGATACATTAATAAATTGGGGATGTTAGTAATAACTAAATTCCTTGCACCGAAGTTGTAAGAGTGTTATAATAAAATAGCTTTTTGAAAGGAGGGATGAATATGACTAGAATAGAAGTAAAAAACGGTAATCTTGATGGTGCTATGAAAAGATTTAAAATTGGCGTAGCTAGATCTGGTATCCCTTCAGAATTAAAAAAACATAAATTTCATGTTAAGCCTGGAGTTAAAAAAAGAGAGGCATTAAAAACAATGATAAAAAACTCTCGTAAGAGGAAAAAGAGTAACTAGGTGATAAAATGTTAGAACAAATAAATAATGATTTAACTAAAGCTTTAAAATCAGGAGATAAATTTGAATTATCTGCACTAAGAATGCTAAAAAGTGAACTTAAGAATGCAGAAATTAATAAAAAAGAAACATTAACTGATGATGAAATTTTAATGATTATTAAAAAACAAGTTAAAATTAGAAATGAATCAAAAGTTGAATATACTTCTTATGGAAGATCAGATTTAGCAGGATCTTTAGAAAAAGAAATTGCTATCTTAAGTAAATACTTACCTGAAGAATTATCTGAAGCAGAAATTATAAAAATAATTGATGAAATTATTCTAAATGAAAAAGCTACTGATATAAAAGCAATGGGAAGCATTATTAAAATATTTCAAAGTAAATACGGTAGCAGAGCAGACATGAAAATAGTCAGCAATATCGTAAAGGATAAACTAAGTAACTTATAATAATAGGTTACTTTTTTTTGCATATACTTTATTGGTGAATATAATGCTTGATGTTATTAATAATGCTTTAAAAAACACTGACTTTTATATATGTCTATATGATAATAAAGTATATATTTATAACTATCAAGAAATAGTTAGTTTTAATAATGATTTAATCAAAGTAGCACTTAAAAATTGCTTGATTAAAATTAAAGGTAAAGATATGTTAATTAAAAAAATGCAAATTCATGAACTTTTAATCGAAGGTTTAATTGAGAGTGTTAAATATGAATAACTTGATAATTATAAAAGTTACCAATCATTTAAGACGATTTATTAGAAAATGTATCGATTATCAAATTAATTTATATAATGTCACATATTT
>JAAYPA010000013.1 GCA_012520055.1 Mollicutes bacterium | reverse complement strand
GTATGTGAAGAATTATTACATACAGAAGAGCCTAATGGATATGTTATTAGAAGAGAGATTATATATAGGATTGCAATGATGTGCTACTCCTTAAATTTATTCCAATTTAAACAAAATAACAGTTGACATTTTTATTAATATGTTATACAATAATATTGAGGGATAAGTATATCCAAAACTCATAAAACTATAAAAACTTGGAGGTAATAAAATGAAAAATTATTTTACAATTAATTACAAGGATGAACAATATGATTTTGAAATTGATAAAGAATCCAAATCATATATCTCACCAATTACCAGAGAATTGATACCTTTTAACATCAATCCTCATGTAATACTAAACAAGCATGTTAGAAATTTAACAAAGGAAATCAAAATTAGTTTAACCATACGTAATTATGATGGAATAAGCAAAGAGGAATTATTAGCATCAATTGAGAGAGGATTAGAAAAACAAGGAATATATTTAATGGATTATGAAATGGGGGAATAAGATTTGAATAGACCATTAAAAGATATATTAAAAATAACGGTTTCGGATATGAAAAACAATACTCCTTACAGTATCCAAGATATCCTGGAAAGGCTTGAGAAATACCCACAATTTAATAAAAATTATAAACTAATGGCAATCCAGAAATGTATAATAAATAATCCCCAACGAACTAATATTGGAGAGTTGGGGGATTTACTATATTTTAAAGGGAATAAATATGATAAGGAAATTACATTATTATATAAATATGATTGTAATCTAATAGGTATACCTATATATAGATTTGATAAAAAATCAAGCCAAAAAAAAGCATTATTGAGTAAACAAGAGGCAAAACAGCGGCAAAATCATTTTCTAAATAGCTGGGAACCTAAATCTTTGAATATTATTGAATCTAATAATCAAATAGCTATAATCAGTTCATGTTCTTTAAGTAAAATTGAAACCTCAGCGCCTATAAAAGCATCCCAATTATATATAGGGAGAGAATTTAACATATTAAAAAGATTAAAACTCAATCACAATTTTGACCACTATATAATTAGTGCCAAATACGGATTAATCAGTTCCGAAGAATTAATTAATCCGTATGATAAAACATTTTTGGATTTAACCTTGCACGATATAGAAGCCATCAGTTCGGAATTAAAAATTAGGGAGCATCTTGAATTAATTATAAATAGTGGCAAATATAAAATGATATTCTTAATATTGGGTAATCAATATATGAGAACACTTCAACTAAAAAAGCCCTTACTTAGTGATATACCTATTATTACATTCTTGTTAGATAAAAACAGTGAAACTCATCAGATTTTAAAAGGGGAGAATATATATAATTTAAAATTAGATACCGCTAAAATGATAAAGAGATTTGAAAATTATGGAGCAATTGATTTAAAAATGGGGATTATTGAGCAATTGTTTAAACATTATGATGAGCAAGAGCTTATCAAGAATCCTAAAATCATAAAAGACTTTTTAAATAAGGAAAAAAAAATGAATTCACTATTCATTATTTAAAAAAAAAGAAGGAGTGGGAAAATGTATTACTTTGAAGAACAAGAAGAAGCAATAGACCTATTTAAGAAAATAGCCCAAACAGCAGAAGTAATGGCAGGATATGGATATATTTATAGATAACAGGAGGTAATAGTAAATGACTTATGAAGATGAAATAAATAATAGAATGACAGAACAAGAGGAAAGACATCATAACGAAGTCAGAGAATTAAAAAATAAGATTGCGGAGTTAAGAACAGAATAAAATATTTATAAACATAGTAGATAAACAATCCAAAGCAATAGATATATTCAAAGATTATATATTAGTAAAAGATGAAATGAATTAAACAATAGAAAGGAGGATAAGTATAATGCCTAATAGAGATATAACATTAACAAAGAAACAAGAAATAT
>JAAYPA010000085.1 GCA_012520055.1 Mollicutes bacterium | reverse complement strand
TAGTTTTGGATCTTGTGACCACAATAAAAACATATCCTTAGATATATCTTCAAATGAACGTGGTTTTCTATAATTTGAAATATATCCAAATTGATCAACAAAATCATTCAATGTGGTTGTATATTTCTTTGCTCCATTACCTGATGTTGTGGTAATAGAATCTTCCATTGCTACATTAATAAATGCATTTTTTACAGATGTTGTCTGTTTTTCCTTTACATCAAAAAGTTTTTCTTGTTTGCTGTTAAACATCTTATTCATATTTTAAAAGTTAATAATTAATTTATTCTCTGCAAATATATAATTTTATTCTTTAATATTCAAATTCTTTTTTTATTTTATTTAAAACATCCTCATCTGAATCATTATAATTGTCTCTAAATATAAAATTAGATTTTTATGGATTATCAACAGAATAAAATCCATTAATCCTTAAATTATATAATGCTTGGGTAAATCTAATCTCAGGATATTCTTCTAAATAATCTAAGATTAATTTTATAATTTCTTTATGTGTATCTTTCATGTTTTTTATATTTGTTTATTCAAATATATGTAAAATGTTTTTTATTTGCAAATATTTTATTAATTAAATTATTAATCCTAAATCATTATTATAATTGTTTTTATTTTTTAATTTATAAATACCAAACACATCTTCACCTTCGACTTCAATTTCTTTAAATTTTTTTCTTCTAATACTAATACAATTCTTTAAAACATCACCCCTTATTTTTTTTAATTTAATATTATTTATTATTTTTTGATCGAAATTATTAGAATATTTCATAATGTTTATAATTTGAATATATTCTTTCCATAAAGCATCAGCACCAACATAAATAATATAAGATTCATCATCATTTATTAATCTATATTTACCAATATTATCAAAATTACCATTTAAAACATCCTCCACAATATTTTGATTTTCATTAATATCACCATGTGTAGTATAATTGGTTAAATCTTTAAAATATTTTACACATTGTTTGTGAAAGTCTCTTTCTTCTATTGCATCTATTTTATTTATAATATCATTCTTTATTTTATTACCAATTAAATTCTGATATACCATATCACAATCATATCTTCCATTTTCATTTAAAAATAAAAACAAATAACTATCAATAATCCCAAACTCACCATTTCTATTACCCCTACCATTAGCTTGAATAATACTAGAAGGTGGTGCTGCATCTCGAAATAAAACAGGAAATGATATATCAACACCAGCTTCAATAACCTGTGTTGATATTACAATAGTTTTTTCATCTTTATTTTTTAAAGACTCTTTAATTTTTGATAAAATTTTAACTCTATCTTTTGGTGTTATATTTGAATTTATGAGGTATATATTATCAAAATTCTTACTATTGGAAATGGAATTATATAATTCTTGTGAGGTGTTAATAGTATTAACAACAACCAATGTATTATCATTTGATTTATTAATATTATTCACTAAACCATTAAGATCTAATTCACCGATAAAATTGATTCTATATCGGTTAAAAACATCTCTTTTAAAAAAACTATAATCCAATAATTCGATTGGTTTTTTATTTTCTTTAAACATAATCTTTAAATTTTGATTTTTTAATTCGTTAAAATTAACATCAAAATTTGGCATGGTTGCTGTACTAATAATAGCATAACTATCATACATTTCACAAAACTTTTTTAATAAATTCATATTAAAATAATGTTGTGTATGACTAATAGCTTGATATTCATCAATTAAAAATATTCTCTTTTTAAAGTTTGTTAATTTAATTAATTTTGTATTTTGGTTGTTTATTAATGTCTCGAAAACCTGATTAAATGTTGTAATTATAAATGGATGTTCAAATGAGTTTTCTGAAAATGCATAATCTATCAATGCTTTATTATCACCAGTTTCTAATAATTTATTCAATTCCATACTAGTATCCGAAGATGAAGTATATTCCAATAAATTAATCCTTAAAGTATCATTTATAATATTTGATGTTTGGTCAATAATAGATAAAAATGGTAATGCATATATAATATCATGTTCATAATTTCTCTTCTTTATAATTTCAACTGCTAATTGTAACATCATTAAAGTCTTACCTGACCCTGTTGGTGCTGTTAATGTAAACAATCTTTCGTCAGTACTCTCCAAATAATGTTTTAGAGATTTAACACTATATTCCCTAATTTCATTTCTTACAGTGTTTAATGGTGTATCATTAACAAATTTATTAAATAACCAATTCAAATTATTATCTAATGATATTCCATATTTCATTTTTTCAAAAGACGTTCTTAATTTTTCTTTATTATCTGAAGCATCTTTTCGATCACCATATATTAACTCTGAAAAAGTTGATATTGTTTTTATATATAAATCTAATGAGTTGTTCTTCCAATCATCAATATTATTAATTTGACCATAATGTAAATAATAATCAATATTATTAATATCATAATCAAAAGTAAAATCACAATTTAATATATTATGGTTTTCTTTAAAAAATAAATCAACCTCATAAGTAAAATTATTTAATTTTAAAAAATTACGCATATTTTCCACCTCACTAGTGGATTTAAATAAATTATTAATATTTCTTAATTTACCATGATGACCAACAATAATATTAGTTAAAAGTATTAATATAACTTCTAAATTATCATCATTGATAAATGTAAATCTTTTTTTGATATTTTCTATACTGTTGATAAAACCATTAATTAAAAAATATCCTGATAAATATGAGTGATGTGAATACCCTTCATTGAATTTTTTATTAATTCTATTCTGGAAATTAATATTAATTTTACCAATATCATGGAACATTGTTACAATTAAAATTAAATCATCAATGTTTACATTTGATAATATACCAGTATAATGATCAATCAATAATTTATTCGGATGTGACTTTATATTCATTTTTTATTATTTTATATTGCAAAGATAATAAAAAATGAATAATGAACAAATTTTTTATATAATTACTTTTCGTTTTAATATAATGAACAGGGTTATTTTATTCATATTCCTTTAATATTATGTTGTAATTACCATACGTTTAGATATAATGAACAGGTTTAGAAAAGAAATAATAACTAAAAATTAGTTGTAATTACCATACGTTTAGATATAATGAACAGGTTTTGCAATTAGTTTAAGTAAAGAGATTGCGTTGTAATTACCATACGTTTAGATATAATGAACAGGAATTATTTATTTCTTCTGTTCCTGTTATTCGTTGTAATTACCATACGTTTAGATATAATGAACAGGCGTTCTTTTGCTTCAAGTTCTTTTACAATGTTGTAATTACCATACGTTTAGATATAATGAACAGGTGCAGCCGATTTGCAACATATTACAGTAGGGTTGTAATTACCATACGTTTAGATATAATGAACAGGATACCCACATATAATTCATTAATAAAGAGATGATTATATGTGGGTGTGAATTAAAAAATTGGTTAAGAAGTATGTTGTTTAGTTTATTATCAATCATTTTTTCAATCCTAATTAGATAAATTCCACACACTCATCATCAATTAAATAATAATCACCTACAGCAAATAAATCTTCACATTTATCATTAAAATAAATATTTTTATAAGATTTATAATCATAGACTAGATAATCTAATGATTTTGTTGGTAAATCTTCACTCATAATATTTGTAAAATCTATATCTTTAGACATATCTAAATCAGTAACAAAATACTTTGATTTAAATTCACCATGTTTTAGTTCTGATTGAAATTCACCGATAAAAGTTATATCATTCACAAAGTTAGCCATACCCATATATGTGGGAAAAATGCTAACCTCATTTTTTAAATTAGAAATAAAATTATTTAGAATTATATTAATATCCTTATTTTCATCATTAAATTTAATACAAACATCATAATCAATATCAACAATTCTTTCAAATTTATCAGGAGTATATAAACTTCTACCAGATTGTTTTTTATTGGCTAAATTATAACCATATTCAGACCAATATTTTTTTATAAATGGTTTATTTAATTTTATTGAGTATTGGATATTCTCACTGAGGAATTTATATACATTAAATTCTCTCATATAATTTCTATCTAATCCAACAACAGCACCAATAATTCCGATTAATGTTGATTTTGGTATAATATTAAAACTACTATGATTATTGTTACTTTGGGGTTTTTTAAACGACCCCAAAGCACTTTTAATATTTATTTTTATTATTTTTTCCATTTTTCAATAGTATTTAGAAGTTCATCGAATGGATTAAGTAATTTAAATTTATTAGGAAGATTAGTAAAATATTTATCTTTAACATTTTCATCATCACAATAAATTGTAATATTCTCGATTTTATCAGAATCATTCAAATCAAACAATGGTTTAAAATCAAACTCATAATCATCTCTTGAATATAAATCATATTCAGTTTTATCACCTTTAAAAATAATATTAAAAGGTTTAAATGAAGATGGAAATTTATGGGTTAAAAAACCATTTTGAACTTCAGTTGTTTTATGGTCAACAACAATACAGGCAATGGGTGTTTGTCCATATTTACTTCTTGTATTAATAGAACTAATACCATCCCAAATAGATAATAATGTTATTTTCAAATCTTCATCACTTGATTTATTAATTTTAGCTATTGTAGGGTTGAAATATCCAACAATATTAAACAAACCATATCTTAAATATGAGTCTCTACCCATACCACCTTGTTCTTTAGAATCACCTGATGGGAATACTGTAGTAATACCACGATTAACTAAATTTTTACCATGCGTAATCTTATTGATACTATTATTCTCAGCATTAAATTGTAATGCACCAGTTACATGTGCTTTATTTTCTTTTGAGGTTAAAATACCCCCAAATACTCTAACATCTAAAAAATTATCAATTAGTATATTCTGTGTTGATACATTTTTTTCTTTAAAATCAATACCTTTATTTTTACAGAAAGTTTCAAATCTAGATTTTGCACCAGAACTTTTCCCATCAGATTTTATAATACTTTCTTTATCATAAAAATAAAAAGTATCTAATCCGTATGTTTGAAATTTATCACGAGCATATCTTTTAATTCTTAAATCACTAACAACTGCTGTGTTTAAAGCTTCATTAATTCTTTGTTCACCAGTATCAGGATCACCGTTTGGGCTGCAATTAACAGCATCAAAAATAAAGTAAATTGTTTTACCGTTCATAATATTAAAATTTAAATTGTTTAGTTTTTTTGTTTATAAGTATTTTTTTCTGTTACATAACCAAATATAAATTTATTTACATCTAATTTTGGATTATTCATATTTAATAGTTCAATTAATTCATTATGTTCACCACAATAAATATCATTTCTATACATACGTTCAACTAATTGGTTATAATAACTTCGAACATCTTCGATAGTTCTAACATTTCTACTAATATTTCCAGTAAATCTATTAGTAAATTTCTCCAAATTTTCTCTACCCTTTTTCCAAGTTGATTCAAATTTGGCTAATAATACCCCTAATTTATAAGAATGATTATTTTCTAATTCTGATACAAAATCTGATTTTTCCATTGTTTTTAAAAATTTATAAATTTTAAATGTGTTATTCCAATATTTATCTTTTTTATTAATTCTATATTTGTGTTGAATATTATCAATCAAACAAAATTCTGCTTGATTAGGTACTCTAAACACACCTTGATATATATTTTGTAAAGATTTTACAATTATTGAATTATATTTTTTGCTTTCACCATTAATATCTTGATATAAATTTAATAAAAGAGAATATAAATCTATTTTATTGTTATCTTTATTTTTAGGATAATATTCATTGTTAATAATATCTCTAATTTTTAATATTTGAGCATATCTAATACCATTCAAATATAACATATTCTGATATCCAGACTGACCACCATCATATCTAAAAATAATATCAAATTTTAATTTTATTGGAATTAATTTTTTCTTTTGAATATCTCTTTCATTTTTATTTTTTATAAATGTTTCAATCTCACTACACACCAAATCAAAATTAAAAATATTTTTACCTTCAAAAATTAATCTTTCAATATCTTCCATTTTTAAATTTTCATAATTTGGAAATATTGAGATTGTATTCTTATTAAAATAAAAACTAGTTTTATTGTATATTTGTACTGCATAATATAAAGATAAAAAATCATCTTTATCAAATAATGGTATAGATTCCTCACTATATATTATTTCATCTGAATTAATTTTTTCAAAATTAAACATACTATAAAAAGACTTTTTAAAGGTATATTTACCATTAAATTCACTGTCATGTAAAAACATGGAATCAATAACATCTATAACATCAGAAAATTCTTGTATTAATTTTCTTTCCCCATTATATGTACAGTAAACAATAAGAGCAATATCTTTTTTATTATTTTCTATTGCAAAGTTATACAAATTTTCGAATAAACCAAAGTTTTCAGATATTATTTTTCTATATTTATATATTAAACTATTTACTATATCTACATTTTCATATAAGATTTTATCTTTTTTAGTTTTTTTATTTATTATATATTTCTTTTCAAAATTCTCAAATTTTATTTGATCTAAAAAATTTTTAACAGTAAATAAACCATTACCAACAAGATATGTTGGTCTATTATCAGCTTTACTGGTAACATAACTACACACATTAAACTCTTGAATAATTACATCTTCATCCAATTTTTCAATAGTATTATTATCAATATCAACATGAATACTATAAATTATCTTATTTTCATCATATTTAAATTCTTTACTACCTTGTATACCTAATTTTTTTTTAGAGAACATAGGATGATATTTAATTCGAGAACTAAGATCTTCTCTAATTACCCTACCAATATTTATAAAAGTACTATTCATATTATTTATTATAATTTAATGTTGAAACAAAAACCAAATCCACAACCAGTCGATAAACCCAACCCTAATCCATAAATTAAACTTAACACTTCACCATCACCCTTAAATTTAAGACTTCCTTTGGTTGTAAAATTTAAAATATTTTTATATTTTACAGGTTTAACATTTATATTTTTATTTTCATCAAAATATAAATCAAAATCTCTGTCATCAAGATTAACACCTAATTTGGAAGCTTTATTTTTCAATATTCTTTTTAAATGAGTACTAGTTAATTCAATTCCATGTTTATAAGTAATATGATCTCTTACTTCACTATCTCTATTATTCCCTAGAAACACTGGTGATGTGTTTAATGAAATATCGTATATTTTATCTTGGAAATCATCAACACTATAAGAAACATCATCTAAAGTTAATCCAAAACCAAAATCAGAAGATATAACATTCTTCGAATTTAGGTAGATTGTTTTAAACACTTCAACTGATGGTGTTCTAATCAACCATATAGCACCATTGTTAAACTCTAATTTATTATCAACAGTTTTTGTTGAATTAAATAAATCACTTATAGAATATAAGCTAACATCGTTATGAATTTCTGGGTCATTCTTTAATATCTTATTATGCAAAAAAGATGTTAGATTAGACCTATAATTAATTGGTACTAATTGTCCTCTATTACTCTTAAAATAATATTTGATAGTGTATACTTTCATTTTTATATATTTATTAATTAAAAATTCTTAATATCATTTATTTTAATTTCACCATTTTCTTCAATAGAAAATCCACGCACTAATACATAGAATTATTAAATTCATCTTCTTTTCTTTTAATTTCTTTGAATTCTTCTTCATCAACAATAAAAACTTTTCCATCTTCATTGAAATCATATCCATAATAATTCATGCATTTCCTATAAGCTTT
>JAAYPA010000012.1 GCA_012520055.1 Mollicutes bacterium | reverse complement strand
TAGAGTAAGATTATAATAAAATAATGGTTCAAAAAAATTAAAAATAGTCGTTAAAATGGCTAAAGGATAAATAATAAAAGTAATTAATGGTCCTAAAATAAGATTATTGATGGGTGTTAATAGATTAATCTCATAAAAATTGATTAAAGTTATTGGCAGACTAAATAAAAAAGCTATAAAACTAGAATATAATAAGTTCTTGAAATAAGATTTTTGCTTTTTCAAACTAATTATTAATCCATAAGTAGTAATAACTGAATATTGAAACCCTATATCATGAATAATTAAAGGATTAATAATTATTAGAATAAATACTGTTAAAAATAAAATGTTTTTGGTACTGATACCAAAATCATATATTTTATTAATGGCTAACAAAATAAAAAATATTAAACTTCGATAGACACTATATGTAGTATTAATTATTAAACAAAACATTATTAAAAATAAAATAATGATAATATATTTAAAGACTTCTTTTATTCTAGTTTTTTTTAAAATAAAAAATAAAAAGGCTGAAAGCAAATTTAGATGCATGCCACTTATCGCAAATAAATGGATGACTCCGTTTTTTTGATATTCTTGATAAACATTATCATTTAAATTTTTTAAATCTCCTAAAATTAAAGCTTTTAAATATGGACTGGTTTCTTGATAGTTATCCAATTTTTGATTTAAGTTATTTTTAATTTTCCAAATCAAATTTTTATTTGGACGTACTACAGATATATTATCAATTTTCATTAAATAAAATATTTTATGATTATATAAATATTTTCGATAATTAAAAGTATTAGGTATAGTATTATTAGATGGTAAATATAATAAACCATTTACTTTAATTTTCATGCCCAATTGTAAGTTTAAATCCTCTTCAGAATAATAATAACCGATGATTTTTTCTTTACCTTTGATTTCTAATTTATATTTATTAGCTTCATGATTTATTTTAATAATAGTACCTGTTATTTCTTGATAATTTAGATCATACTTACTTTGATATTTTATAACATAAGTATGAAGTAAAGAATAAACTAAAGCTACCCCAATTAATAAATAATATAAAAAATTAGACTTTAATAAAATCTTTAATCTTAGCAAAAGTCATTTCTCCGATTCCTTCAATATTCAGTAATTCATCAATACTTTGGAAAGGATGTTGGTTACGATATTCGAGTATTTTATCGGCAATTTTTTCTCCGACTCCATTTAAAGTCATTAATTCTTCTTTAGATGCAATGTTAATATTAACTAATTTAGTAATAGTTGTATGAGGAATGGTAGTAGTTAGATTAGTTGCCATAGATGTTGTAGTAGTTACAGTAGTGGTAGTTGGTAATGTAGTTGTCAGACACTCCTGTTTAGGACAATTACATTGACATTTCTTAGGTTTATCATTAATACTGGGAATATAGATAACCATTTCATCAGTAACTTTCTTACTTAGATTAATATAAGATAGTATAGCATCTTTTTTTAATCCACCCGCCATATTAATAACTTCATAGATATTATTATTATTAACTTGGTAAACTCCAGGATTTTTAACAGCCCCTTTGATATCACAAAACATAATATTTAAAGTAAATAATAGATTTATCATACCGTAATATCATCCTTGATGTTATCAAAAAGGGCTTGCCCAATTCCCGGAACATTTAATATTTCTACAATATCATTAAATAATCCTTTTTCTTCTCGATAGGTAATAATTGCTTTGGCTTTAGATTCTCCAATACCAGTTAATTTTAATAATTCTAATAAACCGGCATAATTGATATTAATTTTTTCCGTTTCTTGGGGAAAACAATTATTTACTTCTACTGTCTGACAATTACATTTAGTACTGCAATTAATACTCTTTTTACCGTTCTTAATTTCATTTTTAGTATAAACATAGACAACCATTTCACTTACTAATTTTTGACTTAGATTAATATTATCGGTATCAGCATCTTTAGTTAAACCACCAGCTTTTTCAATAGCAGTGATTACTCTATCACCACTGATAAATTCATATACTCCCGGTTTTTTAACAGCTCCTTTAACATCTACATAAAAATCATTACTTATTTCTTCTGCTACTTCCTGCTTAACTATTTCACTTTCTTCTTTGGGAAAATAAAAATAACTAATCAAAGTAAGAATAATTACTAGTAAGAATACTCCGATTATCAAGTATGGATATTTATTTTTCAATAAAAAAACCTCCTATGAATATAATTTATCATAAGAAGTTTTATTTCCTTTAATTTTGCTGACTTTTTGGTTTTAAAATATGAATAGCTGATATATTTTTATTTAATTTTCCCAATACTTTTTGAGCAGTTTCCATATTCAGCTTACGATATAAAGAAATCATATCCGTAATATAGGATCCATAATTAATAATATCTTCCTGAATATCATTATTAACTATTTCGATATCATCAAAACTCATAATTAAACTACTAATAGAACTTTTTACTTTACGAGTTATTTCTTCTTCGGTAATTATCAGATTTTGTAAAGTATCCTTAACTCTTTTAATAAAATAATCAGGATATTCGGTTGCTACCATAATAGCTTGAACTAGATATTCATCAGTTGCTATCAAATAAGTACTGATAGAAGTGGTAATAATTCCTCCGCTTAATAATTCTTCTTTAAGTAAGGATGTGGATCCAAAATTAATTCTCATAATTAAATTAATATATAAGCGTAATTCTAAATCAGTAAGTTTTAATGATTTAAAATTATTTTTAGGTATTTTTAAACATACTGTAACTTTTTCTTTATCAACCGGCATCTCTTTTTCCGCATATTCATTTTTAACTTTGGACGGTTCTTTTATAGTTTTCAAAACCGGTTTAATATATTCAGAAAATTCCATTTCCTTCATCGTATTAATTGTTATAGCTACTGCTTCTTCCGGTTTAAAATTACCGGTAATAATTAAAAACATATTTTCCGGGTGATAAAAAGCTTCATAAGCTGTATTTAAATCTTCAGAAGTCATCTTTTTAATATCTTCGATGGTTCCGCTTATTAAATATTGTCTTTCATCTTTAATAAAAACATTTCTGAATAAACCATAAACAATTTCTGAAGCAGGATTATCACTGATCATTTTGATTTCTTCGGTAATAATACCTTTTTCACCATTAACAAGTTCCTTTGTAAAATATGGTGTATAAACAAATTTCAATAAATAAGATAAGTTTTCTTTAAATTTATTATTGGCATATACTTCATAACAAGTTACATCATAAGAAGTAAAAGCATTAACATTAGAACCTATCTGACTGAAATAATCATGAGCACTGCTACCATCGGGCATATTGAAAAGTAAATGTTCTAGAAAATGAGCCGTACCTTTAGGTAATTTAAAATTTTTCCCATTAAATTTAAAATCAGTATGAATAGAACCAAATTTTGTGTTTATTGTTAGATAAAAATTTTTAACTTTGTAATTAGGTACCATTAAAATTTTTAAACCATTATCAAGTGTCTCGGTGTATAGAACTTCCCCGGTGTTGTTAATTTTAATTTTTTGCATTATCTTCACCACCTACTAAGGAAAATATAGTACTTATTGATACTTTTTTACTTAAATTATATATGTCTTCCAGAGTGACTTTTTTAAAGTTTTCAATTCTGGTTTCAAAATCATCTATGTCACTTTCATTTTGATAAAAATAATTATCAACTATTTTACCAATATTATCCATATTCATATTTAAGGCTGCAATAATTGCTTCTTTGGCTTGATTTAATTCTTCGTCACTGACCTTATTACTCATATCTTTAATTGATTGTTTGATTAATTTAAAAGCTTTATCTTCAGCATTAATATCTACTGCAGTCGTAATTAAAATTAATCCATCATATTTTTGATACATTGAATTCACATTATAACATAAAGAATTATCTACTCTTAATCGTTGATATAATTTAGTTTCTAAAGATCCACCACCTAAGATTAAATTATATAAATGCGCAACATATTTCTTTTCAAAATCCGTTAACTTATTTAAATGTAAAATAGTTACCAGATTAGTTTGAAGATAAATGAATTTTTCTTTTTTTACGACTGGCTTACGTTTCATGTTTTCTACATAAAAACTAAACGGATGATTTTTAATTATTTTAAACTCAGCATATTTATTGATAATTTTTGATACATTTTCCATATCAAGATTACCGATTATATAAATATCCACATAATCATTTTTTAAAACTTCCTCATAATACTTATATAACGAAGAAGGTGTTATTTTTTCCAAATCAGTAAGAGTACCCACATTACTGTAACTTGATGGAGTATCGCCTAAGGTTTCAATGGCTTTCATTATGGCATATTTTTTAGGATTTTCTTTAATTGATTTAATTTCACCTTCTGCTCTTTTTTTTGTTATTTCAACAAGTTTACTATCAAATTCCCCATTGAAAGCTAAAGGATTAAAAACCATATCTAAAGGTAGTTTTAATGTTTCTTCCAAAACATTTTTATCAGTATATTTAGGATTAATAAAATCTAAACAAACATTAGTTAAAATAGCGTTACCTACTTTACTGGTAACACTATAAATACTACTGTTATATAAATCTTCTAATTTTAGAGTTAATAATCTTCTGGTAGGATATTCTTTATTTGCTTCAGTAAGCAAATCAAAAAGAACATTTCGTTTTGTAATGTCTTCTTTTATAACATTATTACGAAAAATTAATTCCATATGGCACAATTTAAATTTGTCGGTTTTGATTGTATGCAAGGTATATGCTCCATGTTTTTCTCTCTTGTATACCATAGTCCACCTCATTTACTAGTATATGTCAAACCACTTTTTTTATAATGTCATTATATCACATTATTTGCTATAATTCTTATAAGAGGTGACTTAAATGAAACCGATTCATATGAATAGCAATAAAGAAGATATTGCTCCGTTAGTACTACTACCTGGAGATCCTTTAAGAGCAAAATATATAGCTGAAAATTATTTAGAAGATATTAAATTAATTAATGATGTTAGAAATATGTTAGGATACACAGGTTATTATAAAGGAAATAAAATTACCGTTATGGGAAGTGGTATGGGAATACCGTCTGTAGCTATCTATGCTCATGAATTATACCACTTTTATGATGTTAAAAAGATAATTCGCATCGGAACAGCTGGGGCTTTTGCCCCAGAAACCAAAGTTAAAGATATCATTCTAGGTACTAAAGCTTGTTCCCATTCTAATTTTGGTTATGCTTATCGTAAAACCAATGATCCAATTGTAGATTCTTCAGAAGATTTAAATAATAAAATAATAGAAACTGCTCAAGAATTAAATATCCCGATTAAAACCGGAGTTATATATACAGCTGAAGTATTTGATGTTTATAAAAATATCGATCATTTAAAACAAACTATTCCTGATAATATTAAACCTTTAGCTAGTGAAATGGAAGCCTTTGGATTATACAATGTGGCTTTAGATGACAATAAAGAAGCTACTTGTATTGTATCAATCAGTGACAGTTTATTTGAAGAAAATGTTGATTTAACTTCCGAAGAAAGACAAACCTCTTTAAACGAAATGATTATCTTAGCATTAGAAAGTATTATAAAAAATTAAGACAAGCGCAAGCTTGTCTTTTTAATCAATTAATTCTTTTATTTTTTCCAGAGCCATATTAATATCTTCTTCATTAGGAATAGTAACTGATACTGAAGCTGTGCCGGTACTATAAGTGGGTTTCATCATGTCTTTACCTTTAACACTAATACTTTCTAATTCCCATTTGATATTTTCATCTATTTGCAGATTAACTAGTTTACTAATAACTGTTTGATCAACATTAGTCATTACTTCACTTTCTATAGATTTAAGTAGAGTATTATATTTAGTTAAAATACTAGGATTAGTTACTTTTTTTAGAATTCCTTCAATGACGGCTTGTTGATTTTCTCCACGGCTCCTATCACCATCTGGTAACATTTTTCTAGCTCTACTGAAAGCTAAAGCTGCTTTGCCATCAAGTTTATTAATACCTTTTTTAAAAGTATAACCATCATAACTGAAAGCATATTTAGAATTAACTTCAATACCATTTAATGCATCTATTATCTTAACAAAAGAAGTAAAATTAACTCTGGCATAATAATTAACATCAATATCATATAAATTACCTAAAGTCAGTGCTGATTCTTCAATACCATATATTCCGGCATGAGTTAATTTATCCAAAGCTTTTTTCGTAGGTAAAGTAACATAGTAATCTCTTGGTGTATTAATCAATAAAATTTTACCTTTTTTAGGATTTACTATAGCTAATAGATTAACATCACTTCTGGATACTTTATTGATAGATCCAGTCAAATCTGAACCACTTAAATAAACTACAAAAGGTTTTTTACGAACATCTACTATTTTAAAACTACCGGATGATTTAGTTAATATATCAATCGTATCTAAGACTTTTAATTTAGCATAGTCTTCTTCATGTGAGTCTTTATAAATACTGATTAAGCTCTCACTTATTAAAAAAGCTTCACTTTCTTTTTCTAAAATACTATTTACACCACTAGTGATACTATCAACCGAAATCTTTTCAAAATTAATCTTATCTTTTAATTTATTAATAGCTTTTTTCAAAGTATTAGATTCTGTTTCATAAATTATAATATTTTGATTATTTAATTCTTTTAACGAAGTATAAGTACTATCATTAAGAACATAAATATTATAAGTTTCAATACGATATCCCGTATCAAATATATTATTAAAAAAATCAATAGTACCAATTGAATAGATTATTCCCAAAGATTCAATACATATTATAATTAATGAAAATATAGTCATTATTATTTTAGTAAATAATAATGTTTTGGTATTTAATTTATAACATATACCCAAAATTATTAAAATCAAAGTTATAAACAATATTATTAAATATTTTTGAGGTAATACTTCAAAATAAAGTATAACACTGGCAGATGATACACTAATTATAACTAGTATAAATGATAATATTTTATAAAATAAATTACTAGTTTTCTTTTTTACATTCTTTTCTTGTTTTTTCATAAAAATACTCCCAAAAATATTTTAGCACAATCTCATAAAAAAACCCTTATTTATGTCAAATAAAGGTTAATGTTGACAAAAGTAAAAGGATTTAATTTCTATAATACTAGTTTTCTATTATTATGTATGGATTTAAAGGTTTTCTAGTACCTACTATTTTTTTTACTTATACCCATACATCTCCATCTTTCTAGTAAATAATATATTAGTAATATATCAAATATTTATTAAAATTAAAAAGCTCATTTTGAGCGTTTTTTAGTTATTAATTTAATTGTTAGCGGGACTATTATTAGAAAGTATAAATAGATAATATGATATTTAAATACTATATTAAATGAACTTAAAATAATTCCCAATATTAAATATAAAATAAAAATAGATTTATCATGATATTTGATTAATACAAATGAACCTAAAACAAAAAGAGAACTAAGAGCAATAAGTATATATTTAATAATTATTAACATAGTGGTATTATTACTTTGTTTTTTTAATCTAGTATCTTCAATCTTTAAAATATCATTTAAAGCTTTAACTTTACTTTTATTTAAATATATATCAATAGCTATTTGATCCTTAGGTATAGTCATTCTAACATTTATATCACTTTTTAAATTGGAAAACTCAGTTACAACTCCAATTTTATTTTGAGAAGATGAGACCAATTCTTGTAATTTACCATTAGAAGGCCCATGAACCCAATAATGAAATTCATCACTGTCGGTTGCATAAGGTATAATTACTCTTATAAATGTATGATTAGCTCCTAAATCTAAATTCTTAAATGTATAATTAAGTTCATTAATATCTTCATGAGATACAATTACGTTACTGACTAAGTATTCAAGAACAAGTGCAGTTTTCTCTTCTTTTCCTTCATAATGAATATTGACAGTTGATCCCAAATTATTTTTAATATTAGTATAAAAATCTTTATTCTTTTTTTGAGGATCCAATTCATTTATATATTCTAAATCTTTAGGTATATTTTCAAAACTAATTTCCTTAGGAGCTTCAAGTAAGGCTACTTGGATATTTTCCAGACTGTAACCATTATACATAGCAGAGCTTTTTAAATTAATAGTTTTTTTGTCCCATATTTCATCAATCATTTTATAATTGATGGTTCTGGAAAAATCACTAATGTTTCCATCAAAAATAATTAATTCTTTAACTCTTAAACCACCGGCTATTTCAATTTCGGAATCTATTAAATGGGTGGTTACTTTTACTTCAGCTTTACCGGTTATAGGGAAAAATAATAACAGTAGTAAAAAAAATTTTTTCATGTTATCACCAAAAGTATCATATCATTTTCTTGTTTTGAAGTAAAGATTTGTGATAAAATAATAATGGTGTTATTATGGATATTAAAATTAAAGGTATATATCGTCATTTTAAAGGACATCTATATATTGTAGAATGTATAGCTACCCATACTGAAACTTTAGAAGAATTGGTTATTTATCGTAATTTAGAAACTAATGAAATATGGGCCAGACCTTCACATATGTTTCTTGCTGAAGTAAATAAAAATAACCAAAAATATCGTTTTGAACTTCAAAAATAACAGCTTTAAAGCTGTTATTTTAGGGTTAAAATTTTATAGTAAGTACCATGTCCAACTGGTAGACTTAATACTGTAGTAATATTTAAATTATTGTTTTTATCAAAGAAATAACCAAACTGATTTCCTTCTAAAGAATTATAAAACATTTCCATACTTTCATTAATAAATTTTTCGGCTGGTAAATCTTGATTAGTTTCTTCAAGAAAATTATTTATATAATCAGTTATGGCTTGTTCTAATTTAGGTTCAATATCAACTTCAGTTAAGCCTACAATTTGATATATTTCTTCAAAAGTTAACAATTTACCGGTTTTAATATTTAAATTATAAGTATAGTATTCTGATTCATTCCAAGAATTAAGATGTTCTATAACAACTGATAAAATATTTTCATTTAAATAACTTTCATATTTTAGAGTAGAAGTTGCTTCTTTATTGACTAAAGCTTCTTTATATTCATCTATTAGTTTATCAAAAACCTCTTTAATTTGTTTATTAATACGTTGTGCATCAGAAGAATTGATGTTGATATAGGGAGCTTTAATATTCTTAACACTAAAAGTTGTATCATAAATATCATTATAACTTTCTTCTTCTACTTCATAAGTATATTCGGCTTTATAAACCCAATCTTTGGCAATATCCAGTTTTAAACTACTGATTGTGGTTGTAGTAGTATTATTCTCATTTGGATTAGGTAAATCTTCTTTACCATATAATATATAACCGGCTAAACCGATAAATGATAATAATAAAATAACTAGAAAAAAGATAGCTACTTTAATTTTATTTTCCATACATGATCTCCTCTATCATAATTTTAACATATTATTAATATAATAATTCCTTTTTTATTTTGATGATGTCAAGTTATTGTTATTTTTAAATATAGTCTCCCACAGTAAATATATACCGGGAATAAATAATAATGATTCTATATGAGTAATGATTTCTTTTAAATAATCTAAGAAGTCGTATCCAATATTAAAAAGATTTAAATACATAATAAAAAAGATTAAAGAATAACTTATGAAATTAATACCGATAATTATTTTTAATATTCTTAGCATATTTAATTATATGCAAAAAAAAGTATTACTTGTTCAGTAATACTTGCATTGTTCTTAACATTTGAACGGTATACCCATATTCATTATCATACCAAGCAACAATTTTAACTAATTTTTTATTACTATTTAATACTTTAGTACACTTACCATCTATTAAAGCTCCACATGGATTACCGATAATATCACTGGAAACAACTGGATCATAGGTAAATTTTAAAACTTCATTAACATTATTTAATAGAATTTTATTTATTTCTTCAGCACTGACTTCTCTTACTAAATTAAGAGTTAAATCTATACATGATCCATCAATAACCGGTACTCTAAAGGAAACACCATCAAGTTTTCCTCTAACTTCCGGAATAACTTCTCCGATTGATTTAGCTGCTCCGGTTGAAGCCGGTATAATATTTTGAGCAGCTGCTCTTCCTCTTCGGGAAGCTATGCCTTTAGAGTGAACACCATCCATCGTAGCTTGATCATTGGTATAAGCATGAATCGTAGTCATAAATCCTGATGATATTCCAATATTATCATTAATTACTTTAATAACTGGAGCAAGACAGTTTGTTGTACATGAAGCAGCACTGATTATTTTTTCCGTACCATCTAAAGTTTGATGATTTACTCCATAAACAATAGTTTTTATATTGCCTTTACCCGGTGCCGATATAATAACATGTTTAGCTCCGGCTTCAATATGTTCCATTGCCTTTTCTTCAGTGGTATAAATACCAGTACATTCTAAGACTAAATCAACATTTAACTCGCCCCACGGACAATTTTTAGCTTCATTAATAATAAAAGTTCTGATTAATTCACCATCAACAATAATACCTTCTTCATTAAAAGTAATACCTTCAACATCATAATTACCATGAACAGTATCATATTTAAGTAAATAAGCTAGTTCTTCAGGTGAACTTTGGGAATTAATAGCCACAACTTTATAGTTTGCTGCTCCAAATATTTCTCTAAAAGCTATTCTACCAATTCGTCCAAAACCATTAATTGCAATATTTTTCATTTTCTACCTTCCTTCAAAATAAGATCCACCGATAAATTCTCTTAAAATGTTATCATTACTAACAAATTCACTGGAAATAGGAAAAAACATTTGTAAGAAATCGATGATTCTTCTTGCTTCATTATAATATTTAGATTCAGGAGTTATGCTGTAAAGAAGCGGCTCAGCATAAACCTTTAATACCCCTATTTCATATATGAATGCTGTATTTAAAATAAAATCAGCTTCATTAGTATATGGAAATACATATTTAACTTCCCCTTCTCTGACTTTATCCCACATTTTTAAAGTTTGTTCGGCTGTATAGCCTCTTGACCAACTATCTCTGATAATTCTTCTTAAAAGCCTGATATCAATTGTTGATAAATGATTATGTCTATCAATACCTAAAGGAGTAAACGGACTAATATAGATTTTAAGTTTTTGATCTTTAGAAATTCCTTTAGTAAGTTCTTCATTTAGGGTATGTAATCCTTCAATTAATATTATGTCCTTTTCTTCTAACTTTATAATGCGATTTTTATATTCTTTTTCTCCGGTTATAAAATTAAATGTCGGAACACTGACAGCTTCACCTGATAACATTCTTTTAAGGTGATTATTAAATAATTCTAAATCGATAGCTTCAATTCCTTCAAAGTTTGGTTCACCATTTTTATCTACGGGAGAATCTTTACGATTTTTAAAATAATCGTCAAGTCCTAAATAAATTGGATTTAAACCAAAAGTTTCTAAAAATAAAGCTAATTTTTTTGTACTGGTAGTTTTCCCACTTGATGAAGGTCCACCTAATAAAATAATTTTCTTTTTAGACTCTTTAATACGAGCAGCAGCATTATATAATTGATTATCCATCATAATATCATTTTTTTTAATAAAGTCTTTAATTTTATTATTGGAAATAATATTGTTTAAATCATAAACATATTTTACTCCTAATGTTCGAATCCATTTATGATACATTCGAAAACTTTCAAAAATCTTTTCTTGAGCTACATAATCAGGAATAATTCCCGTATCATCAATCGGAACACTTAAAACCAAATCATTATTTCCTAAAAAAGTTAATTTATAATATTTTAATTTACCGGTAGATGGTGGCATAGAACCCATAAAATAATTATGTTGACCATCAAGTTCATATAAAGTAACGGTTTTATTATTAATATTACATATATTACCCGCTTTTTCTTCTTCCTCATTTTTCATGTAAAAATTATAAGCATCGTTTTTAGCGACAACTTTCTTAGTGATTTTGATATCTTCATGAATAATACGATCCATCTCTCTTTTTAAGTTATCAATATCAAATTGAGATAATTGTCGGTTAGATAGGATTTGGGTATATAATCCTTTATCTAATGAATGAGGAAAACTAACCTCACAATTAAATACATTCTTAACAGCCACGGCTAAAACAAATTTAAGTCCGGCTTGATACACTTTAACATTATATCTGTCTAATAACATTTTGATCACCCTTTTTATTATTACATTATTATCATAGCAAAAAAAAACAATTTTGTCATACCTTTCTATGTATATTTTGATAACTTTTTATTTATGATAGTATTAGGTGATCAAAATTGCTAATTCCAAGTGTCTGTGAAAAGAATCCGCATGGAGAAAAAATTTATGATATTTACTCTAAATTATTAGCAAGTAGAATCATTTTTATTAATGGAGAAATAGATGATACCTTAAGTAATTTAGTAATAAGTGAGCTTCTTTATTTAGATTCTATCAGTCATGAAGATATTTTTATATACGTAAATAGTCCGGGAGGAAGTGTTACAGCCGGACTGGCTATATACGATACTATTAAATATATAAAAAGTGATGTTTCGACGGTTGCTGTCGGTTTATGTGCTTCGATGGCAGCTATTATTTTAGCAGCTGGTACCAAAGGAAAAAGATTATCGTTAAAAAATAGTGAAATTATGATCCATCAAGTTTTGGGAGGTACCCAAGGTCAAGCCACCGATATCAAGATACAGGCTGAAAGAATTTTACAAATTAAAAAGAAACTAAATAAAATATTAGCTTCTTTATGTAATAAAACCGAAAATAAAACTACTAAAGATACCGAAAGAGATTATTATATGAATGCAGATGAAGCATTAAAATATGGTTTGATTGACAAGATTATTTAACTAATACAATATTAAATTGCTAAAAAGCTTTCTATGCTTTATAATTAAAATAGGGTGAGAATAATGAGAAAATCAAACGGTTTTACTTTAGTTGAAATAATAATTGCTTTAACTCTTATTGTAGCAATTGGTTTAATTGTTATGATAAACTTTAATAGAATATTTAATAAAAAAGAAGAAATGGATTATACTGAATATGTTAATAAAATAAAAAGTGCAGCTGATTTTTATTTAAGTAATAATACTATTTTACTTTCGGAAATAAATACTAATAGAGGATTTATTGAAATAGAATTAAAAGATTTAGTAGATAATGGTCTTATTAGTTCTGATTTAAAAAATCCAGAAACCGGAATTTCGGTTGATAATCCAAATAATAATGAATTTATCTTAGTAACTTTGGACGATGCAGGAACTGTTAAATTCACCTATCCCGGTGAAAAAAAAGGAAATTATTTGCAAACTTTAAATAAAGTTCTTGATTATAATTCAGAATTTGAATGTATATCTGAAGAAGATTTAGATACGGTAAACTTAGCATTTATTGATAATGAAGGTAAAATTGTTACTAATTATTTTAATGAAAATCCAAATAGAATTACTTGTAAAACCAATGAACTTGATACAACAAAATTTGGTACTCATTTAGTAAAATATAGTTATGTTACTCCAGATGGTGTAACTAAGGAAGGAACTAGAAATTTTATTGTAATTGATCCTCTGGCTCCAACTGTAAGTTCTATTCAATCTACACCAAATAATTGGACAAAAGATAATATTACAATAACTGCTACAATAACTGATAATGAAAGTGGTATTGCTGCTTATTCTATCAATTTAAATAACTGTGGTAATTTCACGATAACTAGTGAAAATCAAGTAAGTGCAGTTGTTTCAACAAATGGTACCTATTCAGTCTGTGCCAAAGATGTATTTGGCAACATTAAAGAAGAAAAAATAACTATTACTAAAATTGATAAAAATGGCCCTAGTATTGCCGATATTACTAAAAATACTAATGAAATATCTCCTTCTATTACAATTAATACAACAATAACTGATAATGATAGTGGAATTATAGCTTATGCAATAAATCAAAGTAGCTCTACGCCAACAACCTGGACTAATATCAGCACTACTGCCAGTAAAGCTGTTTCACAAACTATAACTGCTAATGGAACGTATTATGTTTGGGCTAAAGATGCAGTTGGAAATGTTAGTTCAAAAAGTATTCAAATAACGACTATTGCTACATTATATACGAAAAGCTTTAGTACCGGAGAATTATCTTCATCGACATATAATGGAACATATAATACTGGTGTCGTGGTAAAAGGAATTAAATCAATAACTGTTAATAACGGGCAAGTTACAAGCTATTCTTATTCCGGAAATAACATTTCATACACATTAAAAAATGGTTCTGCCAAAACTCGTACAACCTCATCTACCTGTAACTTCAGCGACTATTTCCTATTATTGTAGCGCAGTAGAATTAGTATTATGTAAATCAACCAAGTGTTGTTGGGATTCACCGTATGAAGGTGCCGGACAAGTTTATGGTTCAGCAAAAAAGAAATATACGTGTCCATCGGGTTATACCTTAAGTGGTTCAACTTGTTCCCGTTCATGTTCTAGTAGTTATACTTATTATAAATACACAGTAACTGTAGAATACTATGCATAAGAAAGGATATAAAATGAGAAAAATATTTATTATTCTTGTCTGCTTAATTACCATAACTGGTTGTAATAAGAAAACAGAATCAAAAACAAATGACTATAAGACTAAGGTATCTGAATTACTTGAAAAAAATTATACTCTATCTTTGTATGCATATGGTAAATTAGATTTAGAAGATTCGGTAGCAACCGTAGATAATAAAAACTATAATCTAATTAAACAAAATAAAATAAAAAATTTAAATGAATTAAATTCATTACTTACTGAAGTTTATGATCCTGAACAATATGCCAAATTTTATGAAGAGATGTTTGCTAAAAAAGAATTTTTACAAATTGATGATAAACTCTATGTAAATGATAACAATCAAAGTTGTAATATAGGCACGGATTATGACTTTAATGATTTTAAAATAACTAAAACAACAGATGAATACTTAATAATAGAGTACGAAGAAGCTAGTTATAATATTCTTATTAAAGATGGTAAACTATATTTAAATGATAATGTATTTAAGTGCTTTGAATAATAAAAAAATCCTCAAATTCCGAGGATTTTTTTATTAATGATTTAGATTTTGATGACTTACTACCATATCATTGATTTGACGAAAGTGATGATTAATACCGGACTTAGTAATTGGTTTTTCGGTTTCTAAAGATATAATTTCAGCAAGTTCTGCTAAAGAAGTATCTGGATACATTTTCTTGTATTTGATAATTTCTTTTCTTCTTTCATCAAGAAGAATCAGCAAATCATATTTCTCTAAATATTCAATATTTTTGATAACTGATTCGCTGGAACGTAATGATTTTTCCATATTAGCCTGTTCACAGTTATTTAAACGATTTACCATATTTTTATGATCTTTATATATTCTGATATCTTCAAAATAGAAAAGTGCATTAATAGCATTTAAATATTTAATGAAATCACTGATATTTTCACTAGATTTAATATAAACCATATATTCTTTTTCTCTTTTTAAAATTTTACTTTTAAAATTTAAACTGATTAATAACTTATTAACTGTTTCAGCATCTTTTTTATTTTTTATGAAAAATTCCAAATGATATTGATTTTTCTTCGGATCATTAATACTACCGCAAGATAAGAATAAACCTTTTAAAAATGCTTTCTTTTCTTCTAAACTGGCATCAAAGATATTTTGAAATAAATTATCAATATCGGCAATTATAGTATTTACTTTTTCTTTTATATCCAATATATAAAGGTTACGTTTTTTAAATCTTTTAATGGTTCTCATCGTTAAAATTACTTCGATATTATAGTTATTCTTAAGTAGTTTAAATAACCATCTGGTTATTGAAGCATTTTCTAACATTATCGTAATTCTATTTTTTGTAATTACACTATTAAATTTCAGATAAGTATTTAAAGATAGCAAATCCTCTACAGTATTATTAAAATCTTTGGTAATTTCATTTTTAATATTAGTAGAAAAAGTCACTATTTATCTCCCATTAAATAAGAATACACCAAATAAGCTGTCTTTAGAGAATCATGTCTGATCATACTATCTTCAATTTTATATAATTTATCGGCAATTACTTTAATACCCATTTCACTTAATTTTTTTTCATCTAAAATTACCGGATATTTTTGTTCCCTAGTTTCATATTTATTAGTTAAAGCCTTCGATATTTTATATTTATTAGCCATAACTACATCTAAACCTCTTTTACCTAAATACTTTAATAAGATATTAACATGTTGACTAACTTTAAAATTCATGGTTTCTCCCGGTTGGGTGACCAAATTACAAATATACATTTTTTTAGCTTTACTTTTTTTAATAGCCTCAGCTACATCGGCGGTCATTAAATGCGGTAATATGCTAGTATATAAACTACCCGGAGAAAAAATAATTAAATTAGCACTTTCGATTTTCTTTAGAACTGCTGGATTGACTTCAAATTTTTTATCATACCAGATAGTATCAATGCTTTTTTTGGCATCGGTAATCTCATCTTCACCTACTATTATCTTACCATCACTCATTTTAGCTACTAAATTAACATTTTCTTCGGTTAAAGGTAAAACTGTACCTTGAATATCAAAAATATTACAAAATTCTATAACCGCATCACTTAAATTACCTTTTATATCAATAAGAGCGGTTAATATTAAGTTTTTAATGGAATGATTATATTCATTTTGACTATTTAAACCTTTGATACGATAATTTAATAATTCTTTAATATTATCATCATTATTACGCATGGTAAGTAATACTTTGGTAATATCACCTACAGCTGGAATATCATATATTTTACGAAGGGCTCCTGTACTTCGACCATTATCTGCTACACTGACTACAGCGGTCACATTTAAAGGAAATGATTTTAATCCTTTTAAGATTTGACTCATACCCGTACCGCCGCCAAAAATAACTACATTCTTCATATTATCTTCCTCTTCTATTTAATATTATAAATTAATAAACCTTTTAATTCAACCAAATAAAAAGATAGTGTTAACTATCTTAATATCTGGCATACCAATATTTTCTTCCAGTCGGAAAATTTATATAATCACGAGGATTAACTGATTTTACATATTTAAATGTGTCAAAGCTGATATAACAATCTCCACTGCATACTCCACCATACCAACCTTTAGCAATAGCAAAGTGAAGATGTGGCCCGGTAGAACACCAATCCCAAGGAGTACCACTGCCTCCTCCTACTGTTCCGATAACGGAATTTTTTGTAACCATATCCCCTACTTTAACATTGATGGAAAGCAGATGATAATAAGCAGTAGTATATAATTTTCCACTAATATTATGATGGATAAATACTTGACGACCACCACATTTTTGATCACTCATACTGGCATTTATAACTTTAGCTACCTTACCGGCTGCTGAAGCATATATCTTAGTGCCTTCAGTATTTCCACCTAAATCTAAAGCATTATGATAGGATTCTTTTTTACCGGTAATCGGATCTGTTCGATAACCAAATTCACTGGTAACAACACCTTTAATTAATGGTCTGCTAAAACTTGAATCACCATTAATACTTAAACAAGAAGCGATATCTTGATTTTCACCACAACCGATACTTACTAAGTAATTTATATATTCTTTAGTAGAATTGATTTCATCATCAATAGTCATAAGTACATCAGAATATCCTTCATATTCTACACCTAAATATGATACTTGTTTTTCTAAATTTAAAATTAATTGCTTTAATTCTTCTTCTTTGACAGCTAAATCTATTTGTAATTGTTTATTTTGCTTAATCTTTTGTTCCCAATTACCAATTTTTTCATTTTGATAGCTGGCAATTTGTTCGGCAATTGTATAACGATATACTAAATCGGCATAACTTTCGGAATTAAATATATATTCTAAATATATATTTTCTCCTTTAGTAATTTGTTCATTATTCATCTGAACTTTTATTTCTTCTTTTAACTGCGCTATTTCAATATTTAATTTAGTTATTTCGATGGTTGCATCTTCTATTATTTTTTCATTGGTTTTTATTTCATCTTGTGATTTAAAAATATTTTGTTTAGCTCTTTCCATTTCACTTTTTGTTTGTGCTTTTTTCTGATTTTGAGCTTTTCTTCTTGATTCTAGATTTTTTAATTCCTGTCTTACTTCAGCTAAAGTACCCGCTTTTGATTCAGCCCAAACATTAATAGGTAATAATACCAAACATAATAATATAATGATGCTATAAGTAAAATATTTTTTCATCTTTCACCTCTAAATAGTTAAATGCTTCTTAACAGCTCTGACGCTACCAAACATACCGACAAGAGCTCCAATACCAAATAAAATTAAGATTACATAATATACAATTTCCGTAGGCTTTACCAGACTAATAACATTTAAAAGATTATTTAATCCGACTGTAGATAAATGATTATAAGCATAATCATATCCAAAGATGGTAATTAAGACTGGTATGATTGCTCCCATTATTCCTATGAAAAAACCTTCTATTAAAAATGGTAATTTAATAACAAAATTGCTGGTACCAACCAAACGCATAATTTCAATCTCATTACGTCTGCTAAAAATCGTAATCTTAATGGTATTACTAATTAAGAAAGCCGTAACTAATATTAAGGCAGCAACTAAAACAAGAGTAATATTTTTAACCATATCAAAAATTTTAATAAGTTCATTTACCATTGATTCCCCATATTTAACTACAGCAACATGATCCATATTTTTAATGGTAGTAGCAGTTTCATTAATTTCTTTAACATTTTTAACGGTTAAAACAAAGGAATCTTGTAAAGGATTTTCTCCTTCTTCCCAACTTTCAATAATTTTAGCATAAGTTTCACTTTCTTTAGCTAAATTATTTTTAATTTCTTCTTTGGAATTATATTTGATTGTATCAACATTGGCAATATCTTTTAATGACTTTTCAGTAGCTTGTATTTCTTCAGTAGTAACATTTTTTTCAAGTAGGATAACTATTGTTAATTCATTTTCAATTTCTTTAGTAATATGATTAACATTATAAGATAGTAAAATTCCGATTGATACCAGAATCAAAGTAATAATCGTACAGGTAATAGATGCCATACTTAGACTAAAATTACGAAAAATACTTTTTAAACTGGCTTTAATACTTCTACCAATTATTCTAAAGAATCTCATTCTTTATAACACCCCTTCTGAATATCTTTATCTATTAATCCGTCCTTAATGACAATAACTCTTTTTTTCATACGATTAACTATTTCTTTATCATGAGTAGCCATAACTACAGTGGTTTTTAATTCTTGGTTAATATTATTGATAACATCAATAATTTCTTTAGATGTTTCCGGATCTAAATTACCGGTAGGTTCATCACATATTAATAACTTGGGTTTATTAACTATGGCCCTGGCAATACATACTCTTTGTTGTTCTCCGCCTGATAATTGATGAGGAAAACTTCTAGTTTTATCTTTTAAACCAACTTGTTCCAAAGCACGTAAAACCAGTGGTCTTATTTCACTAGATTTATAACCATAACTTTCTAATGGATAAGCCACATTTTCATATACCGTAAGTTTGGGAAGTAATTTAAAATCTTGGAAAACAATCCCCAATTTTCTTCTTAATTTATATACTTTATTATTACGTAATTTACCAACATCAATTCCACCTACACAGACAGAGCCTCTGGTTGGTTTTTCTTCACGATAAAGTAGTTTAATTAAAGTACTTTTGCCACTGGCTGTATGACCAATGATAAAAACAAATTCTCCCTTAGAGATTTTAAGATTAGCATTTGCTATTCCTGTTACTCCGTTTTTATATATTTTCGTGCAATCTTTAAACTCTATGAATTCCATTTAAACCACCTTTATCATTTAAATTATAACATAAATTGACATTTTATTTTATTGGAAATAACTGTATTTGACACTTTTCCATTAAAAAACACAAATATAAATTTGTGTCTTTTGTTATTGCTCTAAATGAATAATTGTCATATTGGCTTGAGCAGGTAATGCCGGTATAAATGCGGTATCACCACTTTGATTTAATAATCTAAATGTAGATGGTACAGTTGTTACATTTACTAAAGCATTCCCGGAAAGAGTCTGCGCTGTATTAGAAGATGAAGTTAAAATACTTGTTCCATCACTTCCTTCTAATTCAAAAGTAATAGTAGTTGCCGTAGCAGCTGTATCAACAGCTATCCAAAAATCAAAATAGTATACCCCTTCTTCTGAAATGGTAAATTCACCATTTACCGGGTTGTATGTAATTGCAGTTGTTTCGTTGGTAATAACTGTATCAAATAATATTGGCTCTCCATCAGCTATTTCAGATGCTTCAGCTGTTTGTAATTGGACTTGAATTCCAGCTAAAATTGCCTCTGGTCCGGTTGGTCCGGTTGGTCCGGTTGGTCCAAAAGGCCCCATTGGTCCAGTTGGTCCAGTCGGTCCGGTTGGCCCGGTAGGTCCGCAACAAAAGAATGTTATTGGTATTTTTCTTCCATTAAGTTTATCTTGACAAGACATGTTATATACTCCCTTCATCATATCCTATGATGGTTTTGCTTTAATAAATAATTAAAAAAACCCTGTTATTCCAGAGTTTTAGTATTTTCCCCTTCAGGGAGTTCTAATTTAACATTGTTTATAGAGGCAAATCTTTTAGTAATCTTTTCAGTTGTGGTATGAATATCTTCCACATCTTTACTTACCGTATTAATGCTTCTTGATAGCTTATCCCATCTTTCTTTATAACGATTAAACTCAACGCCTAATTTATTTAATTCTTCATGAATAATCTTAGCATATTTGTCTCTTTCCATATTTTTTAAAATCATATTGATAATTGTTAAGGTACTCATTAATGTAGTCGGACTTGTAATCCATACCTTTGATTTATAGGAGTATTCTATTAAATCCGAATGATAAGCATTAATTTCCGCAAAAATTGCTTCGGCAGGTAAAAACATAATAGCTTCCCCGGCTGTTTCCCCTTCAATAATATATTTATCTTTAATAGCATCAATATGTTTTTTAACATCCGCTTTAAATAGTTTAGTAGCATTATCTCTGATTGTTTTATCCAATTCAATATTAGTCATTATTTGATAATGTTCTAAAGGAAATTTAGAATCAATGGCAATGGTTCCTAAAGGTTTAGGAGCAAATAAAATAGCATCCGCAATACTCTTATTAGATAATTGATATTGCATACGATAAATCATGTCATTTTTACCAAAAATACTTTCTAAAATATATTGAAGATTAGTTTCTCCAAAGATACCTCTCGTTTTTTTATCGGTTAAGACCGATTGTAAACTGATAATATCATTTGAAAGACCATCAATTTTCTTTTGAGCTTCATCAATCTTACTAATTCTTTCCAATATTGAAGCAAAAGTTTTATTGGTTTTCTCAAAATTAGCATCTAATCTTTCATTAACCTTATCATTAATATAATTTAATCTTTTTTCAATAGTTTCATTTAATTCTTTAAAATCTTGACCTAAAGATTTACTAAAAGAAAACTTAAATTCTCCCATTTCTTTAGTCAAATCAGTTTCAAACTTTCCTAATCTTAAAGTTATTTCTTCATTATTATTTTTTCTTATCAAAAGTACAATTAATAAAATGATACAAACTATTAATAAACTTATTACTAAATATTCCATAATTCACCTACTCCAAATGAAATTTTCGATTTACAATTTTACTGATAAGATAAGCAATTGATGTTATTACGACTATTTTTACCAAATCTATAGGATTTTTTAAACTATCTAGAAATGTAGTTCCTACAAAGCCCCAAAACAGTACTAAAAATATTTTACTGATAAAAACAGCTGTTAGAAATTTACTTTTATTGATTGAAGATAATCCGGCAACAATATTTACTAAAAATGCCGGAGTAAAAGGTATAGCCATCAATAACACTAATTGTTCTAATTTTAATCTATTAACAACTTTCATCCATTTAGCTATTCTTTTTTCTTCATTTTTAACAAACTTATTATCAAACCAAAACTTAACATTTTTACGAAATATCGTAAAAGATAAATAACAACCTATACATGTTAAAAGCCAGCTAAGGATAAATCCAAAAAATGATCCGAATATTACAAAATTAACGGTAATAAATACACTAAGAGGTAAAATCGGAATAATTGATTCAACAATTATCAAAGCACTGGCTAATAGCGGTGCAAAAAGATCGATGTTATTCAGCAGTTCGGTGATAAAGTTATCTATTATTTTAAGTATGTCCATTATAATCACAAATTGATTGTATCAAATATTGAACATTTATTCAATTAAAAAAGGATTAAATAACTAGAGTAATATCATATCCATAAGCTTCCAAAATAGCCGCTACTCTTTTACTTTTAATCCCTTTACGACAATAAATAAAATATTTATTATTTTTATTTAAATATTTTTGATGATTATATAATAAATTATT
>JAAYPA010000084.1 GCA_012520055.1 Mollicutes bacterium | reverse complement strand
TAACCCACCACCTTCTTTAATAAGATAAGCTATGGAAATATTATCAGTACCACCTCTGGCATTACATTTCTTAATTAATTTAATAAGTTTTTGTTCGACACTAATATCTTCTTCTAAAAGTACTTTTTCAACTTGTTCTTTTGTTAGCATATGAGTTAAACCATCACTGCATAAAAGAATAGCATCAACATTTATATCAACATCAAATATATCCAATTCTTGTTTATCAGCTGATCCTAAAGCTCGCATTAAAACATTTTTCTTAGGATGAGCTTCTGCTTCTTCAGCTGATAATTCTCCGGAATCAACCAGTAAATTTACTAAAGTATGATCCTTGGTTACTTTATGTAATTTATCTTTTTTTAAAACAAAACCACATGAATCTCCGATATTAGCAAAAATTAAAAAATCTTTTGTAAGTAGCGCCATAACAACTGTTGTTCCTAAACCGGTTGAATCGGTATGTTCTTCTGCGTATTTTATAATATTACGATTAACTTCATTAATATTTTCATTTAGCCAGCTTACGGCATCTAATTTTGAACCGATGGTGCTTAATTCAGAAAATCTTCCTCCAATTTGAGTAACTACCATTGAAGAAGCAACTTCTCCGGCACGATGACCACCCATACCATCTGCGACAATCATTAGATGTTCATCCGATTTATTTTTTAAAATAGTTACGGAATCTTCATTGTGAGTTCTGACTCTACCCGGATCAGTTATATAAAATGATTTCATTTTTCCACCTCTTTTGCTCGAAGTTGACCACAAGCTGCATCAATATTTCCACCAAATTCTTTACGAATAGTAACATCAATACCAGCTTTTTTTAAATAATCATAAAAAGCGTTGATCCTATCCGGATTGCTTTTTTTATAATTGATGGAATTATTTTCATTATAAGGAATTAAGTTTACATAAACATTCATTCCTTTTAAAAGCTCAGTTAACTCCTCTGCCTCTTTAATACCATCATTTACATTATTTAGCATAACATATTCTATAGTCACTCGTCTATTAGTTTTTGTAATATATTCCTTAATTGTGTTAATTAAATCGTTAATTTTGTAAACTTCATTTATCTTCATAATAGAGCTTCTTAATTCATCATTTGGAGCATGCAGACTAATAGCTAAATTAACTTGGATATTCTCATTGGCAAACTCTTTTATTTTAGGAATTATACCACAAGTAGAGACCGTAATATGTCTTGCTCCGATAGCCATTCCAAAGGGATGATTAATAATTTTTATGAATTTTAAAACATTGTCATAATTATTAAAAGGTTCTCCTATTCCCATTATGACAACACTATCTATTCTTTCACCTAAGTCTTTTTCAGCTAATAATACTTGCTGTACCATTTCATAAGCATCTAAATTACGAATCGTTTTTAAAAGTCCACTGGCACAAAAAGAACAGCCCATATTGCATCCCACTTGGGAAGATACACATAAGCTATTCCCATAATCATGTTTCATTAAAACAGCTTCAATTAAATTACCATCTAAAAGTTCAAATAAATATTTATCAGTTAATTTACTTGTTTGTTTTTCTTTTATTTTAATAAAATCAATATCAAAGATCATTTCTAACTTTTGAATCGTTTCTTTACCAATGTTACTCATCTTATTAAAATCATATTCTTTATGTGCATATAACCATTCATAAATTTGTCTGGCACGGTATTTTTTTTCATTTATATTAATTAATTTATTTTCTAATTCTTCATATTGATATCCAAAAATATTTTTCATATTACACCTAATATTAGTATACCAAATCACTGAAAAAAACACTATATTTTTATAAAGCCAGTTTTCTTCTATAATCAGGGTCTTTTATTTTTAAAGTTAGTATTCTTCTAACTTCAGGTACTACTTCTTGTTCATACATATCAATTAATCCTTGCTGTTTTAAATCAATACATTTTTTATATAATTGAAAACATTCATTAATTAAAAGATATAATTCAATATCTTGGTTTTCCAAACTATGAAGCCAGTTATGTGAAGGTTTCTCTAATAATGCTCCATTTTTGACAGTTCTTGGTCCACCATTACATTCTTTTATAATATGATGAAAATCTAATTTCGGAGTCTCTATAAGTGTAAGCATATCACGACATCCATATAATGTTATTAGTGTTTCTTTTGAAGTCATTATTTATTGCTTATACTTATTAACTTTCTCCATTTTTAGATTAATATAACTATTTTTTTGTAACATCCTACCACTCTCCCCTAAAAAATAGTTTTACTAAAGTTGTCCTACACTTATAATATAATTCTAACATAGATTATCATATAAATCGATATTTTTTGAATATTTTTCCATAAATAAACTCATCATTAAGATGAGTTTATTTAACTTATCATATCAATTATATATGGATTTTCTCTAGTTCCATTTCCCGCTAATTTACCAACATTTGATTTTAAATATAAAGCCGGACGGACTAATGACCCACCATATGCGGCACTACCTGTTATTCCATTATTTTGTACTACATAATACAAATAATTATTAATTGAATTATGTGTAATAGTATGCTCATTACCACCACTTCTCAGTATCCAATTTTCATAACAGTTAGTTTCTCCCCTACAATTCCCATCTGTAGCATACATATAATCACTTGGATAGATAAAACCAATTGGCGCTGTAACTTGGGTAGCATTGCCACTGCTGACTTGATCACTTCTTTCAGCATTAAAAAGATCACTTATGGTACCGGATGCATAAGCACCATATTTTATATTAAATAAACTATGAAAAATTATAATATAATGTAAAATTGTACACAAAAAAAGTAAGATCGTTCTTACTCTTCTTTAGTTATTATTTTATTTGTCTCTGAATTAATTTTAGTCAGCTTATCATATTTATAAGTTTCCGTTGGTAATTTCTTTTTAACTAATCGATTGTTACATCTGTTAGTTATATAGCCATATAATAAGGCAAATAATGGAACACCTATTAACATACCTACTAAACCAAATATTCCTCCAAAAATCATAATCGCAAACAATACCCAGAAACTTTTAATACCTATTTTTGTACCAGTTAAGAATGGTCCTATTACATAATTATCAATCTGTTGGATAACAACTAAGAAAATAATGAAAGGCCAAAATTTATCCGGAGCTTGTAATAAAACTAGGAAAGCACTTGGAATACCACCAATATATGGGCCAAAATAAGGAATAATATTGGTAATACCAATAATGACACTTATTAAGAGTGCATATGGATACCCAAAAATAGCTAAGAATATAAATGACAATAAACAGAACACAAATGTTTCTAATATCTTACCTACAATAAAATTACCAAAAACTTGGTCGGTATGACGACCGTTTTCAATAAGTTTATTAACAAATTTAACATTAAAAATACTATATAATGTCTTTTTTAATTGAGCTTTAAAAATCTCTTTGTCATACAAGAAATAGATAGCAATAATAAAGCCCATGATGACATCAAACAATACTTTAACTGCTCCAAATAAACCATTGGAAACAATTGTAATCCATTCTTCTATTTTAGGTAAAAATGTTTCATTAATGATATTCACAAAATAATTATTAATAGCATCATAATTGTTTAAAAACATATTTCTTAAATCATCATGATTATCAAGTAAACCTAACAAATAGTTTTTAGTTTTTTCTAAATACATCGGAATATTCATAACTAAAGTTTCAATGCTGGTTAATAATTCCGGTATTACAAAACTAAATAATAGAACTGTTAATCCAATAGTTACTATACACGTAATAGTAATACTTGAAAAACGACTGATCTTGTGTTGGGTTACTTCTTTTAATTTTGATTTATTTAAAAATAAATTTTTAAATAAATCTTCAAAGAATATTACTAAAGGATTTAATAAATAGGCAAAAGTAAAACCAATAATGAAAGGAGTAAATATTTTGATAATCCATTTAAATCCCAATATTATATAATTTACTTTTTCTACAATAAAATAAAAAGTAATACAGGATACAATTATCAAAAAAACGGTTAAACCTAATTTAAAATATTTATCTTCAATTATTTTTTTCATTTTTTATTACTCCTATCTTTTTAGCCAATGGTAAATTTTTAGTCTTTTGATAATATTCTTCATCAAATAAAGCATACATTAAATCTTTACCTTTTTTAAGAACCCATTTATCAAGTTCAAATCCTTCTGCCTTAGCTTTCTTTATTTCATTTTTTACTTTTATTTGATAATCACAAGAGACAATAATTCCTGCTCCAACCGTTATAGAAGCTATAATTGCCATTATCATATCCGGATTGGTAGCCATATCTTCTAAAAATGTAATTAATATTTGCCCAATTTTTGTTGTACTATTTATCCCATTAATTATATCATTAATATATACAGTTGCAAAACCTAAAACAATTGATAATCCGAGTACCCAAGTTTTAATTTTACCTAAAGTACTACTATCTGTAGTAGAGCCCCCCACTGCTCCTCTAGTATTAATAATAGTAATAATTGTTTCTGTTACAATTGGGCATAACATAATCGGAAATTTTCCGGCTAAAACTCCTAAACATGCTATTCCTAAAAATTTATCGGCAGTAGCATCTAAAACACTGCCAAAAACGGTAGATGCTTTTAATCTTCTTGCTAAAAGCCCATCTACAGCATCTGTTAATAGTAGTAATCCAATATAAATAATCAGTCCCGCCGGGGACATATTTTGACTTACAAAAGGCAAAATAAAAGTACCTATAACTCTAGTCATAGTAACACTGTTAACTATAATTACAGATGACTTATTTTTCATATTTACCTCACAATAATTATTTTATCATTTTTGATTTTTACTTGCAATAAAATACTATTTTATTATGCTATATTCCAAAGTATAAGTAATCATACCGTCAAAAATAATTATTTTTTCAATTTCATAATCATTTAGATATAAAGAATAAGATTTATTATCGATTGAATAACTGATTACTTTTTCATCTTTTGAGGTATTTTTTAATGCTGCATTATCATCTAAAATATTCATAACTTTTTTAGGAAATAAATAAATTAAATTAATATCTTTAAGTAAAGTATCATTAAGTATTTCTTCATTTTTTTGTATTAAATATACTTTTTCATCTATAATTTTTATTTTTTTTATTTCATCATTAATTTCTAATGTGACTGACAATACATCATCAATAATTGTACCTTCCAAATAATAATTTTCTAAAGCATCAATTTTATATTTTATTGTTAAATTTTCCGTAGTTAGATTTTTTTTCATTGTATTATAAGAAGTAAAGTTTTGAGTATTTGATTTATTATTCAAATTTCCTAGAGAAGCTAAAATGAAAAAAAGTGTAAAGAAAATTACATAACCACCTAATTTAAATAAACTTTGATATTTGGGAACAGCCCATAATTCACGAAATCTTGAATACTTTTTTTTCATAGTTATTCACTTCCTTACCTAAAATAGTCTCTTTTTTAAAACCATTAAAGAAGTCTTTAACAGTCATAATATTTTTCCCTTTAGGTTTAATCTTAGTAATTTTAATACCTTTATCTAAACACATTATGGTAAAACTGTTCTTATCAACTGAAATTATTTCTCCTGGTTTTCCTTTAGAATCAATGATTTCACATTCTGCTATTTTATATTCATTATCTAAAAGATTAAAGTATGTAAGTGGCTCCGGAGATAAGGCTCTGATTTGATTAAAAATATCTTCGGCATTACGGTTAAAATTAATTAGTTCATCTTCTCTCTTAATAATTGGAGCATAAGTAACCTCTTCTAAATTTTGTTTTATTCTTTCATTGGTCCTATTTAAAATATTAGGTAATGTCTCAATTATCAATTTTTTACCTAGAAGTGATAATTTATTAGATAAGGTTTCCAAATTATCAGTGTTTTCTATTTTAACAACTTCTTTTTTTATAATATCACCGGAATCCATTCCTTCATCCATATACATAATAGTTATTCCGGTTTCCTTATCGCCATTCATAATAGCACGATGAATGGGTGCTCCACCTCGATATTTAGGAAGTAATGAAGCATGAATATTAATACATCCCAATCTTGGTAATTCTAAAAGTTCTTTAGGAATAATTTGTCCATAAGCACAAGTTATGATAATATCAGGATTAGCTTTTACCACTTCTTCATAATCTTGACGTATTTTTTCCGGACTAAAAACCGAGATATTATATTTTAAAGCTAGCTCTTTTACCGGACAAGCTGTTAATACTTTCTTACGCCCTACGAAAGCATCAGGAGATGTTACTACTAAGACAACATTAGTATTTTTAATTAATTCTTCCAAAATAGGAACACTAAAAATTGGGGTACCCATAAATACTACTCTAAGATTATTCATATAATCACCAAATTCATTATATAAAATTAAGTAATTTTTAGCAAATGAAACAAGAAAAAAAGTAGATTTGATCTACTTATTAAACTGCTATAAATGGGTTTTCAGCACTACCATTTCCCATTACCAAAATATCACTACTTATTGATATTATCGGACGAATTCCATATGTACTAATGACATAATAACTACCTATATATCCTGATGAGTAGATTGTCATCATAAATGCTCCTACCGTTGACATATATGAAGGCGTCATAGTCCACCAATATTGATTATTATATAAATAATTATTAGAGTTAATACTAACCAATCCTGCAATTGTTCCTTCATCAGCAGTAAGTAGCCCTATTGGATAAGTTAAAACACCATTTCCAGTAGTGGTATCATTTACTGTAAAACGATCATTTTTTTGATTACATTTTAATGTCGGATTATCAATTTCTTGACGATAGTAATCTGCATAATATGTATAATTACCAGTAATACCATATCCTGGTCCGGTATCTGCTCCACCTATCTCACTTTGCAGTTGTCTATCATTACAGAATAAATTATCAACTACTTGAGATTCGAATGGTTTTCCTAAAATATTTTGTTCATACCAATCATCAAGTATATCCTTTATAGTAGAAGATGTCTCATTAAAAGTGGCTGCTTGTGAATCATATCCATTTCTTTTGGTGGATTCTTGACCATTTGCTCCACCATACATATAGCCTACATATTTAGCATCGTTATAATATTGAGCGTTCCACTCTGTTTGACCTATTTGGGTATTGGTTCCTGTATCATTAACCACACCATTTTGATCAAACTCTGCTTCGGTTCCATTGTAGATTAATCTAATTGATCCATCACCATTAATTCGAACTATTTTCCATTGGAATCCTCCCCAAATTAAGTTATTATTTAATTTATCTTTTAAGCCTCGATAATAATATGTTGTCCCATATTCATCTTCTGTTGCATATAATCCAGAATCACTTTCAGTAGCTATATTGGCAAAATTAGGATTACCCTTAGCTTGAATAGCTACAGTTCCATCACCTTGAGCAAGTATTACATCACGAATTAATAACCCCTGAGATGGAGTATAGTTTTCAATTTTTATGTAAGCACTAAAAGATTTTTCCTGATCAACATTTTGATTATATTCTTGGTTAGGAAAATAGATTTCTAATCGATATGTATGAGTTTTATTTCCATTAGTAGGTCCATAAAATGTTCCATAACCCAGATCAATAATTTTTGCACCAGTTCCTAAATTAGTCATATTGATATTAGGAGCGACTTCACCATTATGATTCGTATTGGTACTTACTAATTGATAGGATAAAGCTTCCTCACTAAAACTATTATTACTAATAATTAAACTTAATTTATAATTCATTTCCAGTTCAGTAGTATTATCGCCGGTTACGGTAAAGGTTTTAACAACAATTGGATTATCACTCGGAGCAATAGCTTGGGCATTTATTTCCGGACCACCATCATAGACTATATTCATTTTACCACCGATTACGGTTATAGTATCTGTTTCTTCACCGGATGCATTAGCAGTAAAATAGGCAAAAGAAATGCCAATACTCACTAATAATGTTACTATAATAAAAGTTATTAACAATCTTGTTTCTCTTTTCATTATGCCCTCAATTCTATATTTAGTATATATTATATTAGATAAATACACTAGAAGTTTCAACAGATTTGATATTATGTTTACTTATATTATTAAATTATACAAAAAGAAACTGTTAATTTATGTCAAAAAAAAGATAAATATTCATCTTTTAAACATTTGTCTCTTTATTTTTAATATCTAAACTCTCTTTATATAATTTACAAGCATTATCTAATTCTTCAAAAAGTAAATCGATATCTTCCGGTGATTTTATTCTAGCTCCTGAGGCCAGTTTATGGCCACCACCATTATATTTCATGGCAATTTCATTTATAACCGGGCCACGAGAGCGAATGTTTACTTTATATAAATCTTGTCTTTCATCATAAGATACGAAAGCCCAAACATAGATACCTTTAATGTAATTAAAATTATTTATCATATTAGAAGCAGTTGAAGAATCAACCTCATATTCTTTAATCTTGTCATTATTTAATTTAATATAACCAAAACCATTTTCCGTAACAGTCATATTTAAAGTAATATATGATTGAAATCTCGCTTCATTAAGAGGTCTTTCATATAAATGATTATACATATCCGTTAAGTTTAATTTATACTTTATGATTAAATTTTTTGCTACATCAAAAGTAATAGGATTGGTTGAAGGAACTAAAAAACGATCACTGTCTGCTACAATTCCCATGAATAGTTTAGCAGCTATTTCACTGTTCATTTTTAAATGGGTATTATTGATAAGTAAAGTTATTATTTCACAAGTAGAGCTGGCTTTTTCATCAACATATTCTATATCTCCCATTTTATCTTCATGGGGATGATGATCTATTTTGATAATATCTTTATAACGTTCAAAACTAACACCGTCTACTCGAGATTTATTTGGTAAATCTAGAACAATAAGTAATGGATCTTGAAGTAAGCTATCATCAATTTTATCTAAATTACCAAAATAACGAAACTTAGCAACCCCAATTCCAACAGCATAAACTTTTTTATCGGGAAAAGTTAAACGGATTGAGTCTCTTAAAGCAATTTGACTAGCGATAGAATCAGGATCAGGTCCGATATGTCTAGCTATAACGATTGTTTGATGATCCTTAATAGCTTTATAAATTTTTTTAAAAATATCTTTTTTCAAGGAAATAACTCCTCCTTCTATTTAATTAAATTATAAGTATCAGAAGCAATCATTAATTCCTCATTAGTTGGAATAACATATGCTGGAACTTTTGAATCATCAGTTGTAATTAATGCTTCTTTGCTACGGACATTATTCCTTTCTGAATCAACTTTAATACCAAGTACGGCTAATTTTTTTAAGATATCTTCTCGGGTTTTAGGAGATCTTTCCCCCACACCGGCTGTAAATACAATGGCATCACAGCCACCTAATTCCACATAATATCTGGCAATAAAATCAACTATTCTTCTTTCATACATTTCTTGAGCTAAAATACATTTTTCGTCACCGCGTTCAATACCATCTTCAATGTCTCTTGAGTCAGAACTTGTTTCAGAAATTCCTAACAAGCCGCTTTTCTTATTTAAAATATTTTCTATTTCATCAGCAGACATTTTAGTTTGTTTTATAATATAAGTAACAATAGTAGCATCTATATCCCCACATCTTGTACCCATCATAAGTCCGGCATTTGGAGTAAGTCCCATTGAAGTATTGATACATATACCATTTTTTACTGCTGAAATACTGGCTCCATTACCAATATGACAGGTAATGATTTTAGTATCAACACGGCCTAATATTTCATTGACTCTTAAAGCAACATATTTATGACTTGTACCATGAGCTCCATATCTTCTTATTTTATATTTAGTGTACCACTCATATGGAACAGGATATAAATAATTAGCCGGTTCAATAGTTTGATGAAAAGCTGTATCAAAAGCTAAAGTCTGAATAGCTGTTTTAAAAGTTTCCTGAGCAGCTTTAATACCTACTACAGCAGCCGGATTATGAAGTGGTGCTAAAGTAGATAACTCTTCTACTATTTTAATGTTTTCTTCGGTAGCAATAGCAGATTCTTTAAAAAATGCTCCACCTTGAACTATACGATGTCCGATTCCTTTAATTTCTTGTAAGTCTTTAATAATATTATTATCCAATAATTCTTTAACTAGAATTTCAAAAGCTTCTTTATGATTATTTAAAGTTGTTTCTTTTTTGATTTTTTCCCCATTTAATTTAATAGTATAAAAAGAATTATCAATTCCAATTCTTTCAAATACCCCACTTATTACTTCTTTTTCTTCCGGCATCTCAAATAAAGTAAACTTTAGAGACGATGATCCGGCGTTAACACTTAATATTTTCATTTCCTCACCTTATTTGATTATACAAAAAAGAAACCTTTATTACAAGTTTTCTTTCCCAAATTAAAATAAAAAGACACTTAAATATCTTTTTATCTTGGGATTTTTTGGATAAATTCTTTTTTTAAAATTCTTTCGTTATTTTTTGGCCCTGTTCCAAGAGCACAAACTTCAACTTTAATTTTACTTTCCAACCAATTAAGATATTCTCTTAAATATCTGTTAAAATAAATATCGTCAAAATTACCGGTAATCCCTTTGTATTCATAACTTAAGTGTTGGAAAAAATTTAAATATAAATGGGAAGGTTTATTAACTCTCCAGTTATTAATAAGTTTATTAATATCAAGATCAAAAATTCTTCTTTCCAAATTTGTTACCGAAGTTTGTTCAGATTGATCTATAATAGTATTTTCCGGATAATCTTCATATTGTGATAAATCAAGGAAAGCTGTTTGATAAATTGTTTGTCCTTTAGACTTATAGTATAGTCTTTCAATTTCCAAAGTTTCCAATAAGGAAATATTATTGATGTCTTTGATTCTTGTTTGATAGTTTTTACCAAAAACGATTTGTAAAGCAATTGTAGGACAATTGTTAATATATTCTTTTAATAAAAAACGATTAATACATGGATCTCCATATAATGATTCAATTCCTTCAGAAATAGGATAATCATTATACATGGAAGCTAAGTTGATTTGGGTCCATTTTAATTCTGCACCCTCACCATAAGCTCCAGTATTAATATATCTTCCTTCTTGGGTAACATTACATATTCTAATAGGAAAAGGTCTAATAACCATAATAGTTTGTAATACATCTAAAGGAGAGATACCTGAGTCTGCGATCATTTGCGATGATGAAATATTTTTATGAGTAGTTGAAGGATAGTTACCACTATGGTTAAGACATAAGTCACAGCCTTGAGAACCTTCTAAAAGTACATAAGCATTAGGATTGTTAAGATGTTTTTCCAAACGTTCTAGCCATTCGGAGCTAGAACATACGACAGCATTCCTAAACTCTTTAAAAAATTTTAACTTCTTGTCTCTCATGATTTTTTCTCGTTGAACAGCTCCACAACCTTTATAAGTTGAACCGGATGTAATATGCTTTCTTTCATAGTCCTGATGTCTTTCTTCAATTAGTGGAACTCTTTCATGAACATAAATTTTTCGATCCCCGATAATCTTATTAAGTCTTTCATATTCATTTGCAAAAATTTCTGGGTTAATTGAGGAACCGGGTCCAATATATAATTCCGCAACCAGATTAACTGATGAAACAGGGATATTATGAAAAACCATTTTATTTCCCTTTTCATCAACAAAGGTATGTCCGGCATTGGGACCATTGTTCGTTATTGCAGCACTGATTTTAATTGATTTATCTGTTACAATTTCACCGATAACCTTACCCTTACCACAACTTCCGGCTGCTCCGTCAATCACAGCTATAACATTTCGTATCATTTTAAACCTCCCCAAATATATTTTAATCGCCATATAACTTTTTTTATCTATTTTAGCATAGGATTATCATTTTAAAAATATCATATTTTTAAAAAAGAAAACTATATTATAAGTTTTCTTTTTTCTTCCCTTTTTTTTGATGACTTTCTCTCGGTTTAATCCAAGTTTTAAAAATATCTGTATTTTCTTTATGACTTAAATTTATCCCGTATTCACAAACATATTCATTAAGCAAACGATCTTTATTTTTAGTATCTATATCATAACCTTTAACCGGCATAATTGTTCACCCACTAGTATTATGGGTAATTATTTATAAAATATTGCTGTATTTTTGCATTTTGGGTGTTACTTTTATAGTTTCAACATTTCTGATAGCTTCTTTGATTAATTCTTCATATGAAATTAATTTTTCATATTCTAAAGCTTTACAGCTTTCCGGATTAATTACCGGATGATCCGGAACAAAAATCGTACAACAATCTTCATAAGGTTCAATTGAAATATCATAAGTATTAATACTTTTAGATAGTTTAATAATTTCATTTTTATCAAAACAAGCAACGGGTCTTAAGACCGGCATCGTAATTACTTCGTTAATAACACTCATGCTTGTTAAAGTTTGACTGGCTACTTGACCTACTGATTCACCATTAATAATTGCTTTGCAATTATTACGATGAGCCATTTTTTCACTAATGCGATACATCATCCTACGCATAATCGTTATCATATATTCCTTAGGAATATTTTTATAAATAGCTTCTTGAATTTCTGTAAATCTAATCACATGAACTTTAACATATCCACTATATTCACTTAAAACTTTAGCTAAATTTAATACTTTATTTTTAGCATTTTCACTAGTGTGAGGTGGACTTTCAAAATAAATACATTCTAATCTGATTCCTCTTTTTAAAGCTAGATATCCAGCAACCGGAGAATCAATTCCTCCAGATAACATTAACATTCCTTTACCTAAAGTCCCAACCGGGTAACCACCTATTCCTGGAATTTTTGCAAAATAAATATAAATATCTTTATATCTTATTTCAATATTTATTTCTAATTCAGGATTATGAACATCCACTTTAACATTAGCAATATTTTTTAAAATGAATGCTCCTAATTTACTATTTACTTCCATACTTGTTGAAGGATAATTCTTATTACTTCGTTTAGTTTCTACTTTAAAAGTATTAAATTTTTTATCTTTTAAAAGGTCAAGTAATTTACTACCGATTTCTTCAATATCTGTATAATCTATTTTATAACCAATATTTATTTCATGAATGCCAAATGTTTTAATTAAAATATTTGTCACTTCGTCAAAACAATCGGTTTCAATAAACATTCGACCTTTGTCATAAATATTATTATGTTCTATACCTTCTAAAGCTAAAGTTATATTATCTCTTAAAGTTTTAATAAAAAAATTAATATTATCTTTCTTAGTAGTTAATTCCCCATATTTTATAATAATGATTTTCTTCATAATACCTCTTTTCTTAATCTATACGATTTTAACATAAGTATTAGCATAATTTCAAATAATATCATTTAAAAACTATACAATAAGTATAGTTATATTTTTATCAGTAAAATCTTGTTAAGAAATAACTTTAAATGGATCTACTCCGCTTCCTGTTCCAGTTGCCGTTACCGTAGATTTAAGAGAAACTGCGGGCCGCAAAGCGCCACTAGCGTAGACATAGTAGTTGTTGAGGGAGCCTGTACTATCCACGAGCCACACGAAAGCAGTAGACCCATAGAAAAGGTAAGGAGATAAGGTCCACCAATAAGTAGAACTTGCATTTTTATTTAAATAATAATTTTGGTTTTGAGTAAGCCATATACCTCCGGCATAGGCTACTTCATCGGCAGTTAATAATCCTAAGCCTGGTGGATATCCTTCTATGTTACTTAATGCTCCATTTCCATTTTCTGTATCATTTACTGTAAATTTTGATAATTTACCACCGTTTTTATCATTTGGACATTCTAAGGTTGGATTGGCTTGTGTTGCATAGTTATCATCAGCATAAATCCTACCATAAGCACCGTATCCAGTTTCATGAGTTCCAAATCCATTTGTTGTTCCATATACATATACAGTGTCTACACTTTTATCATTACACCAAATTGAATCAGCTAAATATGATGCATATGTTGATAAACTATTAGCATTGTACCAACTTTGT